>WFOY01000111.1 GCA_015487835.1 Aquificaceae bacterium | reverse complement strand
TGGATGTGAAAGTCGCAAAGGATCCATCTGTCCATAACTCACCTCCTATAGTTGTTGTATTTTCCAACTCGGTGAGATTCTCACCGGCTATTAGATCAATGGGTTAAACCTTTTAACGGTATCATCCCCTCATATATAGCTTTCCCAACGACAACACCCTCAACCACTCCGTAGAGCCTCTCCACATCTTCCAGTGAGGAGACACCGCCAGACGCGATGATGGGTTTTCTTATCGCTGATTTCATCATCTTGTAAGGTTCAGGATCAACGCCTTCCAGACTCCCATCCCTCTCCACTATAGTGTATAGGTAGCCCCAGATGGGTCTCTCTTCATATTCTCTTGCCAGGTCTATTGGGGTAAGATCCGTCTTCTCCTTCCAGCCGCTCACGGCCACCCTTCCACCCTTCGAGTCTATGGACAGGATGACCCTTCCGGGGAAGGCCTCCACCGTACGCTGAAACTCCTTAGGGTTTCTGACTGCCAAGGTCCCTATAACTACGTAATCTATACCCTCCTCCAGCAGAGACTTTGCAATTTCGTAACTCCTCACACCTCCACCGACCTCTATCTCACCCTTGAAGACCTCCCTTATACCCATTATCAGGTCGTAGTTCTTCAGTCTCCCTCCCTCAGCACCGTCCAGGTCCACCACGTGTATCCTTCTGAAGCCTGCCTCCTGGAACATGCCCGCAAGTTTCAGGGGATCGTCCGAGTAGACCCTCACCCTCTCAAAATCCCCCCTGAGGAGACGGACAACCTTTCCGTCCTTTATGTCTATCGCAGGTATCAAGAACTCCGTAATGTCCATCTCTTATAATATACCAAGGGATGAGGGGAGTTCTTCTTGGTCTTGTCACAGCTGTTTTAGTGTGGGCTGACGAGGTCACATACTCCAACAAGTACTTCCTCGTTGACAGGATATTCCTCATGCCTTTCGTGATAAAGTACTCGGATGATCTGGGTATAGACAAGGTCCAGATGGAGAAGATAAAGAGGTTCATAAAGGAGAACGAGAGGGAGGTCCAGAGGAACATAAGGATCCTCGAGTACCTGGACAGGAAGGCGAAGATGATGATCCTGAACGGCGAGGACGAGAAGAAGCTAAAAGAGGTTCTGAGCGATATAGCCTATGTAAAAACTGAGCTGACCCTCATGAACGCCAGGTCTGTTAGGTTCCTGAAGAACGTTCTCACCCCAGACCAGTTCCAGAAGCTAAAAGATCTGGTAGCCCTTAAGATATTTGAGTATCAGCAGTGAAGATCGAGGTAGCCTACATCACCAACATAGGCAAGGTGAGGTACAGGAACGAGGACGCCCTGCTGGCGGCCACCAAGGTCTTTTCGGAGACGTCCATGGACCATCCTCTTTACGAAACCCTGGACATAGAGGGAACTGTGCCCTTTGCGGTCGCGGACGGTATGGGCGGTCACCCATGCGGGGACAGGGCAAGCGGCTTAGTGCTCGAAGTTCTGAAAGACGCTGAGCCTTCCTCCCCTGAAGAGGTTAAGGATCTTATAGCTAAGTCCAAGAAGGTTCTCGACGACCACGTTAGTATGGTTTCCGAGTGCTTCGGTATGGGAACCGCGGTGGCGGGTATCTTCCTCTCCGGTAGCAGGGCCTTGGTCTTCAACGTGGGGGACTGCAGGGTCTACAGGAGGAGAGAAACCTTGGAGAGGATAACCAGGGACCATACGGTGGTTCAGGATCTTTTCGAGAGGGGTGAGATAGAGGAAGAGGAGATGAGGTTCCACCCGGAGAGGAACATACTGACCTCAGCGGTTATGGGTGGCTACCCCGAGGATCCCAAGGTTTACGTTAGGGAGATAGAGATTAGGAAAGACGATGTGTTCCTGATTTGCTCCGATGGCCTATGGGACGAGGTTTCCAAGGACTTCATGGATGCCTGCATATCCAAAGGTGTTAGGGAGGCGAGTTTGTGCCTGTTCGAGGGTGCCTACGCAGGGGGTAGGGACAACATCAGCTTCATACTCCTCAGAGTTCTCTGAACACCACGAAGTCAAGTATCCTGATCAGGTCCTCCTTGTAAGGGTTGTCCTGAATACCCTTCAGTATATCGTAGGCCTTGCGGACCTCCTCCCTGGCCCTGGCCCTGGTCCTATCCCCACCTCCGAGCCTTAGGACCTCCCTTCTTATCATATCCACCTCGGAGGGGTCCGGGTTCGGGTCCTCGATCACCCTGGACACCAGGTCCTGGTTTATCCTGTCGAGGACCGAGAGGAGCGGGTACGTTACCTTGCCCTCCCTCAGGTCGTTGCCAACAGGCTTTCCTGTCTTGGAAGAATCTCCTGCGTAGTCGAGAAGGTCATCTACGAGCTGGAAGGCCCTACCTATGTGAAGGCCCAGGGTGTAGAACATCTCCTTATCAGTATGTCCAGCTGCCATCGCCCCCACAGCTGTGCACGCCCCGAACAGGACCGCCGTCTTTCCGTCTATGATCCTGAAGTACTCCTCCTC
>WFOY01000110.1 GCA_015487835.1 Aquificaceae bacterium | reverse complement strand
GGTAACGGCGTTCATCACAACGTCCATACCCACACCCCTTCCGGACACCTTGGAGACCTCCTCCGCCGTCGAGAAGCCGGGGTGGAATATGAGAAACAGTATATCCTTTTCGGTCATCTTCTCAGCCCTGTCGGGGGTTATGAGTCCCCTCTCGAGGGCCTTATTCTTTACCTTCTCTAGGTCTATACCTCTACCGTCGTCTTGGACTTCGAGGAATATCCTGTCGCCGTGGTAGTAAGCACTCAG
The DNA here is from genome assembly GCA_015487835.1 of Aquificaceae bacterium. Taxonomy (GTDB): domain Bacteria; phylum Aquificota; class Aquificia; order Aquificales; family Aquificaceae; genus Hydrogenivirga. The sequence continues at coordinate 8,149 of WFOY01000110.1, read as the reverse complement.
CTTCACGATCCCCTTCCTCGGTTTTCCTAGTCTTTCCCTCTCCTCGGGTGGTTCTATACCGTGGTCCACAGCGTTCCTTATGAGGTGTATTAAGGGCTCTTCGATCTTCTCGAGGACCGTCTTGTCCATCTCGGCGTCCTCACCCTCTAAGACGAGTTCTACTTCTTTTCCAAGCATCCTCGCGAGGTCCCTCACGACCCTCGGGAACTTCTGGAACAATCTTTTTACAGGTTGCATCCTGGTCTTCATCACTGCGAGCTGGAGATCACCCACTATCCTGTCGAGGGAGGACATAACGGTCTCGAGTTCGTCTATGGTCTTTGAGGTGTGCTCCTCCTGAACCCTCTGGAAGACCCTCAGAAGCCTGTTCCTCTCGAGGACAAGCTCACCTACGAGGTTCATCAGGTCCTCTATCTTCCTCACGTCTATCCTGAGGACCTTCTCACCCTCCGTTTTGGGTTGGACCTCCTTAGGGGGTTTCTCCTCTTTCTTGGGTTCCTCCTTTATCTCCTCGGCCACCTCCAGCATCCTCTCCTCGGCGGACCTCTCCTTCTCCTCGGAGGGGGGTGGTGGGGGTTTGCCTCCGGTGAGTATTCTGTCCAGATCTTCGATCAGATCGCTTGGTCTCTCCTCAGGGGGAAGGAGTATCAGCTCCTCGAGGATCTCCTCTACGGGTTTCCCCTTAAGATGTCCGAAGCCGTGCTTCTCTAAGATCTGGTCAACTGTCTCCTCTTCCTTCTTTTCCTCCCGGGTCTCACCTCTTTCTATACTCCTGAGTTCTTGGACCAGATCCTCGGGAACCTCCACCTCCTCACCCGCTTCATACCTCTGTATTGCGTTTCTTATGAAGTCAACGGATCTCAGGATCGCGTCGTTTATTTCAGGTGTGAGAGTTAGTTCTCCCGATCTCAGCTTCCCGAGGACGTCTTCAGCAGCGTGGGCCACCTCCACTATGGCCTGAAGTCCGAGGAAGCCCGCGCCTCCCTTTAGGGTGTGCATGGCCCTGAAGGTGGCGTTGAGAAGTTCCTCGTTCTTTGGGTCCTTTTCCAGTTCGAGGAGGTTCTCCTCCACCTTCTGGAGGTTCTCCTCCGCTTCGACGACGAACTCGTTGAATATCTCCCTCATCTCGTCGCTGATCATTCTCCGGCACCTCTCCTGCCCAGTCTGTTGACCATAGATATGAGCTCCTGGGCGTCGAACTTAACTATGAAGCTGTCCGCGTTCACCCTGAAGGCTCTCTCCCTGTTGGTGTCGTCGCTCAGCGTGGTGTTAACAATAACGGGAAGTCCCATAAGACCTACTGTCTCCTTTATCTTCTTGGTTAGGGTTAGGCCGTCCATGTTCGGCATCTCTATGTCCGTTATGACCACCTGTATGTAGTCTCTAACGCTCTTCCCTTCCTTCTGAGCCTTCTCAAGATACTGGTTTAGGATCTCGAGGGCCTGGGATCCGTCCTCAGCTTCTATGACTTTGTGCCCTGCGTTTTCGAGTATCTCCCTTATTATCTTTCTCGCGACCGGCGAATCCTCGGCCAGGAGGACCGTGTAGGTCTCCTTGGTAGTCCCCGCCTCCTTGAGTGCCTCCTCCTCGTGGAAGATCTTGAGAAGTCCTATGTCGTGGAGTATCCCTTCAAAATCGAGGATTATCAAAAGCCCGTCCTCCGTGTCTACGACGCCCGTTATCCTGCCTCCCAGCTTCTGGTTGAGGGTGTCGGGAGCCTTCTTTATATCGCTCCAAGAGATCCTCCTTATCCTCCTCGCCTCGTGGACTATCACGCCCACGTTCTCCCTGAGGAACTCTAAGTGCAAAAGAAACTTCTTCCTATCGGGGGGTTCCTCGAGACCCATCCACTTCGCGAGGCTCACAACGGGTATGAGCTTACCCCTTATCTCTGCCATACCCTCAACTTCCGGTGGCATGTTGGGGACCTTTGTAACTTTGGGCATCCTAAGAACTTCGCGGACCTTCGCCACATTTACCCCAAATATCCACTCGTAGGACTCAGAGGGTCTGTCCTCGTATATCCTGAAGTCAACTATCTCGAGCTCGTTCTTTCCCGTCTCCAGTATGTTGGGGAGGGCGTGGCTGTCTGAGCTCATCCTTCCTCCTCCACCTGGAGGGTCTCGGCGATCTTGTCAACTATCGTCTTTATCTCCTTGGAGAGCTTGGATGTGTTGTCGGCGAGCTTTCTGAACTCGGTTGCGACGACTGCAAAACCCTTTCCAGACTCGCCCACCCTCGCAGCCTCTATGGCAGCGTTCAGGGCCAGGAGATTGGACTGCTTGGCTATCTTCATCAGGCTCTCGGTGAGCTTGGAAAGGTCCTCCATATACTTAATACATTCCCGGATCCTATCCTCGGCCATCCTGATCCTCCCGGGACTGTTAAGGATCCTTTTCGGAACATGAGGTCGGATCCTTTAATGATATATATTTAACTTGATGGCTGGTGAAGAGTTCCTCTCCCAAGAAGAGATAGACATGCTCCTCCAGAGTTTGGGGAAGGAGGAGGCAGCTCAACAGAAACCGGAGGTCGAGTACAAACCCTTCAGCATAGAAGACCTTGAGAAGATATCGCCCACCAGGCTCATAAAGATCGAACAGATGGTAAACAGGTGGATAGCCTCGGCGACCACCGAGCTAAGAGGCATGATCTTCAACCTGGACACCATATCCCTATCGGACATAAAGACGGAGAAGATATCGGACTTCGTCCTCAAGATACCTCTCCCCGCAGCCATAGCGATCCTAAACGCCGAAGCCCTCGGAGGTCGCATGTACCTCGTTCTGGACACGAGGCTGATATACACGATCGTGAGCGTCATATTCGGGGGACCGGCCCAGCCTTACAAGGTGGAGGGTAAGAACTTCACCAAGGTGGAACTCAGGATAGTGAGAAACTTCCTAGATGTTCTCATAAAGCATCTTAACAACGCCTGGCAGGAGGTCGTGAAGGAGGGAGAGATCCTGTTCGCGGGCATTGAGGACAACCCGAAGAGGCTGATAACGGTGAGCAGGAACGAGATAGTTATAGTTATAACGCTCACCGTCGAGATAGAAGGGTTCAAGGGGAGCGTATACTTCGCCATACCCATGAAGACAATAGAACCCATAAAGGATATCCTCCGCACCGCCGAAACCGAGGAGGGAGACTTTAAGGAGGTGGTTCTGTCCAATCTGATGAGCGTGCCTGTAAAGGTGGAGGCAGTCCTGCCGATTATGAATATGAAGGTGAGAGAGATCCTCGACCTTAAGGAGGGTGACATCATATACCTGGATAGGAAGGCCACCGAGGAGGTGGTAGTGAAGGTGTCAGGGCTTCCCATGTTTAAGGGTGTTCTGGGAGAGTCAGGGGTAAGGAAGGCTGTGAAGATCGAAAGGATCCTTGAGTTCCTGCCGAGGGTCGGCGAATGAAGGAGATCGAGGAGATAATAAGGGATCTTATCGAGAACGTAAAGGAGCTGGAAAGGGTCATAGACAACATCAAAAAGCCCGTAGCCGAGAGCTCCCAGCTAATACCGGAGACGGCCAAGAACATAAAGGATGTTATGACCTACTTAGAGGACACCTCCCACTCCATAATGAACCTTCTGGAGAGGATAAACGGAAACTCGAAGAAGATAGGGGAGGACGTTGAGTTCCTCCTAGGTCTCAACCCGGTTCAGAGGATAAGGGAGAAGTTAGAGGACATAAAGCAGAGGAACGACCAGAACCTGGCAACGATCCTGGACCTTTACACGTACCTGTCCTTCCATGACCTTGCCGGTCAGCAGCTTAAAACTGTTATAGATGTGCTCGAGAGGATAAAGTCAGCCCTCGTGGACGTTATTGTATCCCAGGTGACGGCGGGTAAAGACTTGAAAGAGGATCAGGTCTCTGGTATAAAAGGAAAGGTGAGCGAGCTACTCTCCCAGGAACGCATATCCCAGAAGGATGTTGACAAGCTGCTCGAGGAGTTCGGCCTTTGAGGAGGACAGGACATGCCCATGCCCCCTAACGATATAAGGATCCTGGTCGTGGACGACATGAGCACCATGAGAAGGATAATAAGGACTATCCTCAACCAGCTGGGCTACTCGAACATAGAGGAGGCGGAGAACGGAAAACAGGCCCTCGCTAAGCTAAAGAGTGAGAAGTTCGATTTCGTCATAACCGACTGGAACATGCCCGAGATGGACGGTCTATCCCTCGTCAAGGAGATCAGAAACGACCCCGATCTTAAGCACCTACCAGTCTTAATGGTCACAGCAGAGGCGAAGAAGGAGAACGTAATAGAAGCCCTAAAGGCTGGCGTGAACAACTACATAGTTAAACCCTTTACGCCTGAGGTTCTTAAGGAGAAGATGGAGAAGATATTCAAGTGAGGTGTTAGACCATGTTCTTCTTCAACGGGCGAAGGGTCAAGGAACTGGAGGAGAGCCTCGAAGGGTGCAGGGCTGAGGTCAACCTCCTCAAAGAGGTCCTGGACAGGCTGGAGGAGGGTGTGGTCCTCTTCAGAAACGGCAGGGTTGAGTTCATGAACGTTGCGGCGAAGGACATACTCGGAGGAGGCGATATAGGTGATCTGGAGACCAGGGAAGATGTTGAGGTGGTAGCCAGGGGAAGGTCCTTCGTGATCTTTAAAAGAAAGGAGATCGTCGAGGAGCCCCAGAGGGAAGTTGAGGAAAAGCCAAGCGTTGAAGAGTGTCTGAAAAGCATCAAGGACCAGATAGAACCTATAACCGAGGAGATAAACAGGCTCTCCTCCAAAGCTATAGCCAGCTTCTCGGAACTCGACGAGGTCTTCAGGATAGTGAGTAACGGGCTTGAGATAGTCAAGGAGATGTCAAGCATATCCTCGAGAACTGAAGAGAACATAAGGAAGGACCTGGAGATGATAAAGGACCTTAGTAAGGAGTCGGAGAACATAGTGAGGATCCTGTCCCTGATAAACGAGATATCCGAGCAGACGAACCTTCTGGCTCTTAACGCCGCCATAGAGGCAGCCAGGGCAGGTGATCTGGGTAGGGGTTTCGCGGTCGTCGCCGAGGAGGTGAGGAGGCTCGCCACAAAGACGATGGAGTTCACCGAGAACATAGACAAGGTTCTGAAGGACATAGAGAAGAAGATAGATATGGCGAAGGACCACATGGACCAGGTGGCCAGGGAGGCGAACGTACAGAAGGATCAAGCCTCTGATGTGGAGGATCTGTTCTACCTGGTCCAGTACAGGATGGAGGCCCTCAAGGGGAAGTACGAGGAGGTCTCCTCCAAGTTAGAGTCAATAATGAACATAATGCAGGATATAAAGAGGTCTCTGGAGGTGAGAGTCTCTGAGGGAGGTTGAGCATGAGCGCCTTCTGCAGGAAGGTTGTTGAGTACATGTACGATATGAGGTTCAACCAGTTCATATCCTCCTTCCACGACATATACAGGAGGTACAGTTTCCTCTCAGCGGAAGATTTCTTTCGGGAGTGGTTCGACAGGTCCATAATAAGGGAGCTCGTCTTTTACTTCTCCCCTTCCGCCCTAATAAGGTCCTTTGAGGAGGTGAGGCACAGAAGGTCGAAGATCTACGAGGCCTACGTCAAGACATACTGGTCTGCATGCAGGAGGTATCCGGCCAAGGTGGAGGAGGCGATCCGTTTCTTCGGTCTGAAAGAACTCTCGGAAGAAGCTATCAAAACCAGGTACAGGCACCTCGTGCGCAGATACCACCCGGACAGGGTGGGCAAGACGGAGGAGGCCCACAGGGAGATGGTCAGGATCAACTACTACTATCAGGTTCTTAGGAGGTTCATAGGTGACAGACGCCCTCAAGTTGCTGAGGTCAGGTAAGAGGTACAGAGGCTTCTTAGAGGTTTCCGGCAACTTCATGCCGGTGACCTTCAACCTTTACAAGATAAACGACCAGGCCCTCAGGGTTAGGTACCTATTCCCCACCTCGCTCATGAAGCATCTCAAAGAGAGCAAGGTTCTATACATACTTATAGAGGAGGGGAACAGAAACCTCATAGCCGAGGCGAGGGTGGTGAAGCCAGAGGAGAGGGGTGCTGTCCTTTCAATTGACTTCGTCACCGAAGACAGGAGGAAGTTTCCCAGGATCAGGATAAAGGACTTCGTGAGTGTGGAGGCAGTAATAAGGTGCGGTAATAGGGAAGTTAGAGGTGTTGTGGAGGACATAAGCTTCGTCTCGGTCAGCGTCGCCACACCGGAGGAGGTGAAAGGCGAGAGGTGCGAGGTTGTCCTGGTCCACAAGGGTATGCGTTACAGCGTTCGGGCAAAGGTGGTCAGAAGCGGGGGCGGTCTGACGGTCCTGGAGATCTTGGAGGGCAACCACGGGTTTACCGAGCTGTTCGGTAGGATATTCACCGAGATGTTCCTAAAAGCCCAGAGGGGTGGTTAGTCCTTGAGTTTCTTTCTACCCTTACCCTCAAATAATCTCATAGGGGACCGTGATACAGCTAAGGCTCCCTCGGGGACGTCCTTCGTGATCACGGACCCGCCCGCTACGTAGCTCTCGTCGCCCAAACTTACAGGAGCTATCAGGAGCGAGTTGCTACCTACGAAGGTCCCCTTCCCTATGAAGGTTTTGTGCTTTTTCTTTCCGTCGTAGTTCGCGGTAACCACACCTGCCCCGATGTTGGCACCCTCGCCCACCTCCGCGTCCCCTATGTAGGCGAGGTGCTTGGCCTTCACCCCACTGCCTATCCTGCTCCTCTTCACCTCGACGAAGGCACCTATCTCGGCCTTCTGACCGACTACGGTCCCCTCCCTTATGTGGGAGAAAGGGCCCACCGTCGCACCGGGTTCCACAGTGGCACCGATAACCACGGAGTAGGGGAGGACTGTAACACCCTCACCTATGGAGGCGTTCTCTACGTAGCTACCTCTACCTATGCGGACTCCCGGCCCCACCTTCGTCTTACCTTTGAGGGTGACGTCGGGTTCTATCTCGACCTCCTCTCCGAGGGTAACGTCTGGATCCAGCCATACGGTCTCGGGCAGGTGAAAGGTAACCCCCCTATCGGACCAGAACCTTATGATCCTTAGCCTTAAAACGTTTTCGGCTATGCTGAGGTCCCAGCGGGTGTTTACACCGAGGGCTTCCGTAGGGTCTGTGGCCATGAAGGACCTGACCTCCATGCCTCTGGAGGTCATCAGGGAGACGACTTCGGTGAGGTAGATCTCTCCCGTGGCCTCACTGGGCCCGACCTCTGGGAGGACCTCCTTGAGGTGAGGTGCGAAGAAGGCGTACAGACCCGCGTTTACCTCCCTCACAGCCCTCTCCTCGGGGGTGGCGTCCCTCTCCTCGACTATCCTCAGGATCCTGTCGGTCCCCTCCTCCTTGATGACCCTGCCGTAGCCGGTGGGATCGCTCAGAAAGGTGGTGAGGACCGCACAGGAGATCTTTACCCCCTCGTACTCCTCAACCATGTGGACGAAACGCTGAAGATTGCGCACGGTCTCGGGCAGGATGAGAGGTGAGTCGCCGTTCACGACAAGGAGGTAACCCTCGTGATCCTTCCAGAACTCCATAGCCGACAGGACCGCGTCCCCTGTGCCTCCCTTGGGATCCCTCTGGTGGAGGTAGGTAACCTCGTCTCCTAAGACATCCCTAACCTCCTCCGCCTTATAGCCTACCACGACGCCTATATCCTGTATGCCAGCCTGCCTCAGCGTACTCACCACATACCAGACCATAGGTTTGCCCAGGATCCTGTGAACGACCTTGGGTCTTTTGCTTTTGAACCTGGTCCCGAGACCGGCCGCCAGGACGAGAGCCTTCATCTCTCCTTACCTCCTACATCAGAAGCTACACCTCTCTTGGAGGTTTCTAAGAACTCTATGATCATCTCTATGTCCCTGTTTCCCTCAAACTCCTTCCTGAGCTTCGCTATGGCCTCCTGCCTCAGGAAGTTGCTTCTGAAAAGAATTCTGTAAGCCCTCTTTATGGCCGATATCCTCTCCTTGGAGAAGCCCCTCCTCTGTAAACCCTTGACGTTCACACCGTAGAGTTTTGCGTGCTGTCCGGAGGCTATGCAGAAGGGGGGTATGTCGAGGGAAACGCCCGTGAGACCGCCGACCATAGCGTAGGATCCAACCCTCGCCCACTGATGGACTGCGGATAGCCCACCTATGAAGGCGAACTCCCCCACCTCCACGTGCCC
>WFOY01000109.1 GCA_015487835.1 Aquificaceae bacterium | reverse complement strand
GTCCTGAGGGCTACCTTCCCAGCTGGGACCGTCTCGGGCGCTCCGAAGGTAAGGGCCATGCAGATAATAGAGGAACTCGAGAAGGAGAGGAGGGGCATATACGCTGGGAGCGTGGGCTACATATCCTTCCAGAGGAACATGGACATGGCGATAGCTATAAGGACAGCTGTTCTGAGAGACAGGGAGGTATTCGTTCAGGCTGGTGCTGGGATAGTTGCAGACTCGGTCCCTAAGAGGGAGTGGGAGGAGACCGTAAACAAGGCGAAGGCTCTCATGAAGGCGGTGGACACAGCGGAGTCAGTCCACGTAGAGTGAGAGGTCCGGAAGACCGAACCTCCTCTGGATCTCCCTTTTTACAAGCTCCCTGTAGAGTTCCTTTTCCCTTTTGTAGGGTCTGTATCTTTTTGTGATCTTCTCCCTCTCCTCTTTTGGTATTCTCCTCCAGAACCTCCTCAGCAGTCTGTCCTCTATGTCCCTCAGGATCTTCTTTGCGGTCTCCTCGTCCTTCGGAAAGGGGGGTATCTCCTCCAAGAGGTCCTTTACGAGGGCTAACTTCTTCCTGAACCTCTCCCTCCAGTCGGGACCTTCCCTGTAAGCATTTATGCGTCTTTTCTCTTCCAAGACTTTGACCACGGTCCCGTAGCAGAGGAAGAGGGGCGTCTTCTTCCTCCTTGAGGGTGGAAGAGAAAGGAGGCACCTCCTTATACCTTCTATCGCCACCTCCTCGGGGATCTCCTGGTCCTGAAGGATTCTCAGAAACTCCCTGTCCCTGGGAGATAAGAAGAAGTCTCCTCCTTTGAGTTCGAGGACTTCCCTCTCGATCCTCTTCGAGTACCTCATCTTATGAGGGCGACAGCTACCGAGTAGTCCCTCTCGTGGGATATGGAGACAACGATCTCCCTGCCGCCAAGTATTTTCTTTGCCTGTTCGCTCCTTATCACCACCTTGGCGGGCTTTCCCGAGTTTCCGAGGACCTCTATCTCTTTGAACTTTAGCAAAAAACCGAACTCCTGGTAGAAGGCTTTGAGGACCGCCTCCTTGCAGGCCCACCTTGCGGAGAGGCAGGGTATCGCATTTTTCTGGGACATGCAGTAGCTGAGTTCCTCCTCCGTGAAGACCCTCCTCAGGAATCTCTCACCGAACCTCTCGATAGCTCTCCCTATCCTCTCGTTCTGGACTACGTCCACACCAAGCATCAGATCCCTGGGAGAAAGGGCCTGAACCTCTCTAAATACCTTCTCGTCTCTTCAGGAAGGAGGTCCAGGTTCTCCCAGATATTTAAGTTTACCAGCTTTTTCGCGTTACCCTCTCCCCAGTTGTAGGCGACGAGGACGAGGTCCCACCTCTTGAACCTATCGAAGAGATACCTTATGTATCTCAGGGCTGCGTGGGTGGACTTTAAAGGGTCGAACCTCTCGTCGAGGTCCTCGCTTACCTTCAGTCCGAACCTTCTCGCTGTTTCGGGCATCAGCTGCCAGAGTCCCGCTGCACCCTTCGGAGAGACCGCTGAGGGGTCGTAGCCGCTCTCCACCTCGGGTATGTAGGAAACCCAGGAGGGGAGACCGTATGAGGAAACAAGTTCGGAGACCAAGGACTTCAAGTCCTGGATCTTCTCGAGTTCCTTCCTGCCTCTCAAACTCCTCAGTATGTAGTCAGCGAGGCCTATGCCTCCTCTCTCTGCCAGCTTCCTGCTCACGCTATCTATGAACATGTCGAAGTAGATCCTGTGCTGGAAGCTCTTCCCCTCAAGGGTAGGTCTGAAGGCCACTTTCAAGACCTCCTTTAGCATTATCGCCTCGAACTCTCTGGCGAGGGATTTAACGTCCCTCTTTATGAGGTCCGTGTAGGTGTAGGGGGGAAAGGGTAGGGTTACCCTCATAGCACCTCCAGCTTGGCCTTCAGGGCCCCGGCCTCCTTTATAGCCTGAAGGATCGATATTATCTCCCTCGGTGTGGCTCCGATCAGGTTCAGGGAGTTCACAAGATCCTGAACTGTGGTTCCCCTTATCGGGACGAGTCTCTTTTCCTCCTCCTTTACCTCGATCTCTGTCCTCGGGACTTCTCTCGTCTCGCCAGGGGAGAAGGGTGGGGGCTGGACGACTACAGGTCTTTCCACCACCTTTATGACGAGGCTCCCGACGGCGACCGCTACGGGGTCTATCCTCACGTTACCACCGAGGACCACGGTCCCGGTTCTTCCGTCTATGACCACTCTTGCAGGGTAGGAGGTCCTGACCTCCAGGTTCTCGACTATTGCTAAGAAGTCAACGGGGTTATACTCTTCGGGTATGGTCACCTTCACCGTTGCGCTGTCTACAGCCCTTGCTATGTTCCTCCCGAACCTCTCGTTTATGGCATCCTG
>WFOY01000108.1 GCA_015487835.1 Aquificaceae bacterium | reverse complement strand
GGGTCGTCCACGGAAGGGAAGGGATCTCTATAAGGGAGGAGGGAGACATAGGCGTCATGGCCCTGAGGGGCGGTGACGTGGTGGGGGACCACACGGTTCACTTCCTGGGTTTTGGTGAGAGGATAGAGATCACCCACAGGGCTACCTCGAGGGATACCTTCGCAAAGGGTGCGGTGGAGGCCGCCAAGTGGGTAAAGGGCAGGGAACCTGGGATGTACTCCATGCTTGATGTGATCGGTCTATGAGAAGGAAGGACCTGGATAGACTCGACCTGGACAGGATAAAGGAGAGACTGAAGGACCTCTCCCACTCACCAGCAACGAGGGACCTCATAGACAGCCTCGAACCCCACACGTACCCAGATAAGGTAAAAGAGGAGATAGAAGTCTTCGAGGCCTTCAGGGAGGTCCAGGGCCTTACCCTCTACGAGTTCGATGATGTGAGGGATGTTCTCGAGAGGGCGAAAATAGAGAACGCCGTGCTTAGCGTGGATGAGATCCTCAGCCTCCTCAAGGTCCTAAAGCTGATAAGGGAGGTGAGGAGGTCCCTCGGGAAGGCCTCCGAAGCGAGGCCACCTCTCAGAAAATTATCTAAGAGGCTCCACGTTTTCAGCTCTCTCGAGAACCTCATAGAGGGGTCGGTGGACAGGAGGGGTTTCGTAAAGGACGAGGCCAGCGAGGACCTTCTAAGGGTAAGGAAGGCCATAAGGAGCGTTGAGAAGGAGATAATGGAGAGGCTTGAGAACCTCTTAAAGCGTTCCGATGCGGACAGGGTGTTCACCGATAGGATAATAACGCTTAGGAACAACAGGTACGTGGTACCTGTGAAGACCTCCCAGGTTAGGAAGGTGTTCGGTATAGTCCACGGGACCTCCTCTTCGGGATACACCACCTACGTGGAGCCTCACTTCGTGATCCAGCTGAACAACAAGCTTGTCGACCTGAAAACGGAGGAAGAGGAGGAGGTCAGGAAGGTTCTAAGACGCATAACGGCTTACATCGGAGACTTCGCAGACAGGATCTTAGAGTCCTTCACAGCCCTGGTGGAGGTGGACCTCCTGAACGCCAAGAGAGATCTCTCCAACCTTTACCAGGGAAGGTTCCCCGAAATAGGGGAACATGTAGAACTGAGAGGTGTGAGACATCCACTCCTCGTCCTGAACGACCCGGACACCGTTCCCGTGGACATAGTGATCAAGGATAGAAAGGGGGTTATCCTGACAGGCCCGAACACGGGAGGCAAAACGGTAGCCCTGAAGACGCTTGGCCTTGTGACCCTGATGGTCCAGATGGGGATACCCGTACCCTTAGAGGAAGGCAGTGTGGTAAGGATCTTCAAGAAGGTCTTCGTGGACATAGGGGACGAGCAGAGCATAGACCAGAACCTATCCACCTTCTCCTCCCACATGACCAACATGGCCGAGTTCCTGGGGGAGGTGGATGAAGACACACTGGTTCTTCTGGACGAGCTGGGGGCGGGTACAGACCCTATGGAGGGTTCGGCCCTCGGTATAGGTGTCCTTGAGTTCCTAAAAGGCAAGAGTGCCTGGGTCTTCGCCAACACCCACCACACACCTATAAAGGTCTACGCGCTCAGCTCTGACTACTACACGCCTGCCTCCGTCCTCTTCGACAGGGAGTCTTTGAAACCCCTCTACAAGATAGCCTACGGTTCTGTGGGTGAGAGCATGGCCCTCACCGTTGCGAGGAGGTGCGGTATCCCCGAGGAGATAGTAAGGACAGCCACCGAGAGGATGGGGGAACAGGGGGAGATGTACACGGTCGCCGCGGAGAAGCTGGCCGACTACGCGAGGATGTACCAGGAGAAGCTGGAGGAGGTGGAGAGGCTGAGGGACACGCTGAGGAAGGAGAAGGAAAAGTACGAGAGACTCTACGAGGAGTACATGGAGTTCAAGAGGAAGGGGTGGAAGGAGGCCTACAGGGAGGCTAAGGAGTTCCTGAGGAAGCTCGAGGAGGAGGGAAGGAGGATCTTAAGGACCGCAAGGAGTCCCAAGGAGGTGGAGGAGTTCGTAAGAGATCGGGAGGAACAGCTCAGACTCTTCAGGGGATCTGCGGAGGACGTGAAGGTAGGGGATACGGTCGAGTTCATGGGGAGGAAGGGTAAGGTGGTGGAGATAAAGGGAGACAAGGCCAGGGTCGTTTCCGGTAGTGTTAAGATATGGGTCAGCCTGGACATACTCTCCAAGACAAAGTCTATAAAGCGTGAGGTCCCGGGCGAGGTAGCCAGGATCACACCAGTCAAGGGTGAGATAAACCTGGTGGGTATGGACCCTGAGACCGCCCTTATCGAGCTGGAGAAGTTCATAGAGGAGGCCAGTTCTGCCGGACTCAGGAGCGTGAACGTGATCCACGGTGTCGGGAAAGGGGTTCTTAAGAAGGCCGTCAGGGAGTTCCTCTCCAAGCACGACAAGGTAAAGTTCTTCAGGGACGCCTATCCCAAGGAGGGAGGTTCGGGAGTAACAGTGGTCTTCTTCACAGCCCCTGAGTGAGGGTCAGCTTCCTCTCCAACTTCCCCTGCCACAGGTTTATTCCGAAGGATACCATCTTCTCTAAGTCGTCCTCCGTCTCCACGTTCTTAAGGACAACCTGGGACCTGGGCGAGGCCTGCTTTATCTCCTCGAAGGCCCAGAGGACGAAGTCGAACCTGTCCTCGGAGGCGGAGAGATCTATCTTCACGTAAGCCGGTTGTAGTATCTCTATACGTTCTCGCTTGGACCCCTCCCTTCCGTAGTCATCCACGGAGAGGAGGAGGTCACTCCTCTCGGCGAACTCCCTTATCCTCTCCAGTATATCCCTGCTGACCAGGTCCCTCTGGATCTCGAGGACCAGGTTCTCCCTTAAGAACTGAACCACGTCGGTCGTGTACCTGGTTATTGTTGTGGGCTTTATGTTCACGAAGACGAGACCCCTTTCCAGGTCCCCCTCCACGATCGCACTCGCACAGAGAAACTTAAATAGAACCAGGTCCGTCTGCTCGTCCACACCCCTCTCTAGCATGTAGTTGTGGATGCCCAGATCGGGATGGTACTCGTAACCTACCCTTCTTCTCTCACCCCGGCCCAGCTCCAGGTAGATACCTTCCTTCCTAACTTCCACCACTAAAATTATGCAGGAAAAGGTATATTTAACCTTATGAAAATGCTCCTGAAGGTTATTCCAGTAGGACCTCTCGAGGTAAACTGCTCCATAGTCGCTGACCCAGAGACGGGAGAGGCGATCATAGTTGACCCAGGAGCTGACGGAGACAGGATAATAGAGGCTGCGAAGGAGTTTAAGGTGAAGGCCGTTGTGAACACCCACGGCCACATAGACCACGTGGGTCAGGTGAGAAGGGTAAAGGAGTTCTTCGGCGTTCCCTTCTACCTGCATCCCGAGGACGTTTTCCTGATCAGGGACGAGATATGGCCAGGCTTTGCAACCTACATAAAGGCCGAACCCTGTCCTGAACCGGACGTTCCTCTCGAGGACGGTATGGAGATAAAGGTGGGCAGCTTAACCCTGAGAGTCCTCCACACACCTGGGCACACGCCTGGGCTCTGCTGCCTTTACCTGGAGGAGGAGAGGGTTCTCATAGCCGGGGACCTACTCTTTAAAGGGAGTGTGGGAAGATGGGACCTCCCAGGAGGTGATGTAGAGAAGCTGAAGGCATCGCTGAGCAGGGTGTTTACTGAACTCCCGGACGACACGCTGGTCGTCTGCGGACATTACGAGGAGACCACAATAGGCCACGAGAGGAAATTCAACCCATATCTTCACGGAGGCCTTCTGTGAGGGAGATCGTAAAGGTTCAAAACCTCTGGAAGGAGATAGAGGGAAGGTGGATACTGAAAGATATATCCTTCGAGGTTTACGAGGGCGAGATATTCTCCATAATAGGTGGGAGTGGGAGCGGGAAGACCTCGATAACCAAGCACATAGTGGGTCTCTGGAAGCCGACGAGGGGGGAGGTTTTCGTCTTCGGGAAGGACATAGCTAAGCTCTCACCCATAGATCTTGACGAACTCAGAAAAAACATAGGCTACGTCTTTCAGGAGGGTGCCCTGTTCGACAGCCTGAGGGTCTGGGAGAACGTGGGCTTTTACTTTCTGGAACACACAAAGATGAGCAAGGAGGAGATAAGGAGGCTGGCGTTGGATAAACTCAAGCTCGTAAACCTCGAGGAAGAGGTCCTCGACCTCATGCCCTCCGAACTTTCCGGAGGTATGAGGAAGAGGGTGTCCATAGCGAGGGCGATAGCCACGGATCCGAAGCTCATCATCTACGACGAGCCGACCTCGGGGCTCGACCCAATAACGAGCAGGGTTATAGACAGGCTGATAGTGAGCCTGAGGGAGAAGACAAAAACTACAGCGATAGTCGTCACCCACGATATGATGAGCGCCTTCTCCATATCCGACAGGATAATGGTCCTGAGGAAGGGAGAGGTTGTGGACATGGGAACGCCCGAGGAGATCCTGAGGTCAAAGGATCCTTTCGTTAAAGAGTTCGTCAGCGAGGTGAGAGAACTCTTAGTTGGTCAGGACAAAGCCCCTTAAGAACTCCCTCCTCATAACGGGGTAGTCATTCCTCACACCCTTGGACATCAGGAACTGGAAGAGATGGTTGCTACCCGTGTAGAAGGAAACAGCGGAGGAGACCAAGTAGAGGTCCCACATCCTCACGAACTCCTCACCGAACATGCTCCTTATGGTCTTTACGTTGTCCCAAAATCTTTTCCTCCAAGCTTTTAGGGTCCTGTAGTAGTGTAGCCTCCAGTCGTCTATGTCTATGAGGCAGAAGTCAAGCCCCTCGAAGGAGGTTATTATCTCGGGTATGCTCGGGAGGTAACCTCCGGGGAATATGTACTTCCTTATCCACCTGCTCGGCTTCTGGGGGTGGACCTTCCCTATAGTGTGGAGCAAGAACAGTCCGCCCTCCTCGAGAACGCTGTCCACAGTTTTGAAGAAGGTCCTCATGTTTTCCTTCCCGACATGCTCGAACATGCCGACCGAGACCACCTTCGTGAACTTCTTCCCCAGCTTTGGAAGGTCCACGTAGTGCATGAGGTAAACCTCCACCCTGCCCTCTAAGCCTCTCCTCCTTATCTCCTCTTTTACGAACCTATACTGGTTCTCGGAGAGCGTTATCCCGACGCTTTTGAGACCGTAAACCTCCGCGCTCTCGAGTATTATGGAACCCCACCCGCAACCTATGTCGAGGAGGGTGTCCTCCTCCGAGAGCTGGAGCTTCTCGTATATTATCCTCCTCTTTTCCCTTTGGGCTTCTTCTATGTCCATATCTGGAGAGGAGAAGAAGGCGCAAGAATATGTCATAGAGGAGTCTAGCCAGATCCTGTAGAAGTCGTCGCCGAGGTCGTAGTGGTGCTGGACGTTTTTCTTTTCTTTGAAGACGTTCACCCTGCCGAGTAAGTTAAGAGCCTTGAAAAGAAACATGGAGAAGTTTCCCCTGCCTTCCCTTTCGTTCAGGTATCTCGTCCCAGCTATCAGAACCTTCTCGAGATCACCTTCGACCTCTATCTCGCCTCTCATGTACCCCTCACCGAAGCCCATCTCGGGGTCTTTGAGGGTGTTTTTGAGAGCCTCCCAGGTCCTGAAAACAACCCTGTGGTCAACTGGACCTTCCGGTATCTCCCTCCCGTCTGGGAGTCTTATACCAATTCTTTCGTCAGACAGGGAGTTTATCTCCTCCATTACCTTAGGGATCAGCTTCTCGCTTATCATGGCGGTCCCTCCCTTTTTTGGAGCGGGCGACGGGACTCGAACCCGCGACCTCCTGCTTGGGAAGCAGGCGTTCTACCTCTGAACTACGCCCGCTAACTTTTATTATATAATTTTACACCCTGAGGAGGATCAGAGATGGAGAGCGTCTTAGATAGGGTAAAGAAGAGATACCTTCCCAAGAAGGAGTATCCCGACTTCAGGGTGGGCTACACGGTCAGGGTCTACTACAGGATAAAGGAGGGTGACAGGGAGAGGGTCCAGCCCTTCGAGGGTGTGGTGATAAGGATAAGGGGAGGCGGTCCAGACAAGACCTTCACGGTGAGGAAGGAGTCCTACGGCGTGGGGATAGAGAGAACCTTCCCCTACTACAGTCCCAACATAGAGAAGATAGAGGTCGTGAAGATAGGTAAGGTGAGGAGGGCTAAGCTCTACTTCCTGAGGGATCTAAAAGGAAAAGAAGCCCAGAGGAAGATAAAGGAGATAAAGATATGGGACTACGAGGCTATGCAGAGGAGAAAGGAGGAGGCAAGGAAGCGGAGGGAGGAAGAGTTAAAGGCGGAGGAGGAAACCCAGGAGCAGAGGGAGGAACAAAAGCAGGAAGAGGAATGACAGATCTCGAGGAGAGGTTCTGGAGGGAAGGGCTGTTAGTGGCGGGCGTTGACGAGGCTGGGAGGGGACCCTTAGCTGGTCCCGTTGTTGCCTCCGCTGTTATACTC
>WFOY01000107.1 GCA_015487835.1 Aquificaceae bacterium | reverse complement strand
TCCTGAGAGAGGTGGACTCGGCGGCGGTGTATGTGAACGCCTCCACCAGGTTCACGGACGGTAACGAGTTCGGTCTCGGAGCTGAGATGGGTATATCCACCGACAAGGTCCACGCGAGGGGCCCCATGGCCCTCGAGGAGCTCACCATAACCAAGTTCGTTGTCCTCGGGGAGGGTCAGGTGAGGGACGGGGTGGGAGTTCCTGAGGACCTTAGGAGGGAGATCTGAGGCATGATCAGGCCGGACCTCCAGATCAAGTTAAAGCTGAATCTCAACCTGCTCCTGAAGAACCAGGTGGAGGTCCTCCTCTACCCCGCCCAGGAGCTCGAGCAGATCCTGAAGGAGGAGCAGGAGTCAAATCCCTTCATAGAGGAGGTGGTGGTCTCACCCAAGGTCAGGGAGTTCTTTGAGGACAGGAGGACACCCGAGGTCGCCCACAGACCTTCCTCCCTTGAAGTTCTCATGAGAAACGTAAGGTCAGAGCTGGAGGGAGTGGACCTGAAGATAGCGGAGGATCTAATCTCCAGTACGGACGAAAGGGGCTTCTTCGTAGGGAACGTGAAGGAGATAGCGGACAGGTTCGGTGTCTCCGCTGATTACGTGGAGGACATAAGGGAGTTCGTAGCCAGGCTTGAGCCCGTAGGCGTCTGCTCAAGAGATGTTAAGGAGTTCATCAGGATCCAGCTGGAGGACCTCTACCCTGAGGACAGGGAACTCCTCTCCTTCGTTGACGACCTCGTCGAGGGCAGGGAGGTCCCCTTGTGGGTAAGGGAGAAGATAAACCACCTCAGGAGGTACCCTCT
This sequence comes from Aquificaceae bacterium, assembly GCA_015487835.1. GTDB lineage: Bacteria > Aquificota > Aquificia > Aquificales > Aquificaceae > Hydrogenivirga. The sequence continues at coordinate 15,770 of WFOY01000107.1, read as the reverse complement.
CGGAGGTGAGGAGGCCCCTTACAGGGTGGCCAAGGTGGACGCCGTCATAGATCTGGACGACGGTGATCTTGTCGGCTACCTTTACGAGGACTTCATAGACATAAAGGTGAGCCCAAGGTACATGGATATGATCTCAAGGGCGAAGGGTCAGGCGAGGGAGTTCCTTAAGGAGTACTTGGAGAGGTGTAACCTCTTCAGGAAGATACTGAACATAAGGAGGGAGAACCTGAGGAGGATCCTCGACGAGATAATAGAGGTCCAGGGGGACTTTCTGAAGGGGGAGGGTAGCCTGAGGACCCTCCAGGTAAAGGACATGGCGGAGAAGATCGGCGTCAGCGAGTCCACTGTAAGCAGGCTCATAAACTCCAAGTACGTGAAGACCCCCCAGGGGACGTACCCCTTCAGGTTCTTCTTCGTCCGTGAAGCTGCAGGAGGCATGTCCCAGGAGGAGCTCATGAGACGGATAAAGGAGATCATCCAGAGGGAGGACCCTTCAAAACCCCTTAGTGATGAGGAGATCGCCTCCATACTCCAGAGACAGGGCTTTAAGGTCGCCAGGAGAACAGTCGCTAAGTACAGGGATCTTATGGGGATACCCTCCTCAAGGGAGAGAAGAAGATTTTGATGGTTGCGGGGGCGGGATTTGAACCCGCGACCTCCGGGTTATGAGCCCGGCGAGCTACCAGGCTGCTCCACCCCGCGTAAACCAAAATATTATTATACTTCTTTCTGAAGGACCTTTCAACCTGAAGCTGTTGGGTTAATATATTTAGGGCATGGACCTGGTCATAGAGATAGGAACCGAGGAACTCCCGGCTAAGGTCGTAACCCCAGCCTTGTCTTACCTGAAGGAGAGGTTCTCCGAGATCACGGGCAGGAAAGATGTAGAAGTCTACGGCACACCGAGAAGACTCACCGTGTACATAAGAAACTTTGAGAACAGGAAGGAGAGATCGGAGGACATCATCTACGGCCCACCCTGGAAGGTATCCTTTGACGATGAGGGAAGACCCACCAGGGCCCTCCTTGGGTTTCTTAGAAAACACGGATCCTCTTTGGATCAGGTCTTCAAAGCTCGGAAGAACGGTGGCGAGTACGCGGCAATAAAACTGGTCAAGGAGGAGACGACCCTACTCGACAGGATAAAGGAGAACTTTCAGGACATGCTTCTCTCCATACCTTTCCCCAAGAGGATGAGGTGGACCTCCTCTAAGGAGATAACCTTCTCCAGACCCGTGAGGTGGTTACTTGCCCTCCACGGAGACAGGGTTGTGGATCTCTCCTTCGGAGACCTGAAAGCGGGAAGGGTAACCTACGGCCACAGGTTCTTATCCCCCGAGCCTGTCGAGGTCGAGAGGGCCGAGGACTACCTGAGGGTGCTGAGGGAAAGGATGGTCATACCGGACGTAGAGGAGAGAAAGAGGATGATAGAGGACGAGATAGTCAGGATAGCCGGCAGTCTCGGTGGAAAGCCAGATTACCCGGAGGGTCTTGTAGATGAGGTCGCCAACCTGGTGGAGTACCCCTTTCCAGTCTTGGGTGCCTTCGACGAGAGGTACCTGGACCTCCCCGACAGGGTGATCGTCACAGTAGCTGCCCACCACCAGAGGTTCTTCTGCATATCCAAAAACGGCAGGATCACAAACCACTTCATAGGTATAAGCAACAACCGACCTGAGGGAGGCACCGTAAAGGAGGGTTACGAGAGGGTGCTTAAGGCAAGACTCGAGGATGCCCTCTTCTTCTACAGGGAGGACCTAAAGAGAAGACTCGACGACCTGGTCCCGGACCTCTCAGGTGTGCTGATACACCCAAAGATAGGGTCCTTCCTCGACAAGGTAAACAGGATAAAGAGGGCGGTTTCCTTCTTAGCCGAAAAACTCAACCTCTCGGAGGAGGCCACCTCAAAAGCTCTCAGGGCGGCCCACCTGTCCAAGGCTGACCTCTTGACCGAGATGGTCAAAGAGTTCGACGAACTCCAGGGCTATATGGGTTACATATACGCCCTCAAGCAGGGTGAGGATGAGGAGGTAGCCTTAGCCCTCTGGGATCAGTACAAACCTTCCGGGCCTGGGGACGATACCCCAAGGACCCTCACGGGGGCTCTGCTTTCAGTGGCGGACAAGCTGGACGATCTAATAACCTTCTTCTCAGCGGGTGAGATACCTAAAGGTAGTTCCGACCCTTACGGCCTCAGGAGGGCAGCCTTTGGCGTGTTCAGAATACTTGAGGAGAGGGACTGGGAGGTCGATATCCGAGAGGTCGCTGAACTCTACAATAAGGTCGAAAACCTCGAAGATCTTGAGAGCTTCCTGGCCCAAAGGCTTGAGAGCTATCTGGGAGACCAAAACCTGGTCAGGGCTGTCACCTCGGTCCGCTCCGCCCTCGAACCTCTCGGCGTGATAAGGCGTGTGAGGGAACTTTTGAGGTACAGAGGTTCTGAAGTTCTGGCCGATGTTTACGAAGCCTACCGAAGGGTTGTTAAAATATTACCCAAAGGGTGGGAGAAGAGAGAGGTGGAAGAGAGTCTGTTTAGGGAGAAGGAGGAGGCGGACCTCTGGGAAAGGGTGAGGGAGAAGGAGGCCAAGGATCGGATCTCCTTGGAGGATCTCGCTTCCCTCAAACCTTACATAGACAACCTCTTTGAAAAGGTCCTCATAATGGACGAGGATCTTAAGGTCAGGGAGAACAGGATCGCACTCCTTTTAAGAACTAAGGAGGTTTTTAACAGGATCGCGGACTTCAGCCTGGTCGTGGTCTGAGGAGGTGCTGTCATGGAGGACAAACCCTTTGTGGTCTGGCTCGACGAGCTGACCATAGAGGACATACCTGTCGCGGGTGGCAAGAATGCCTCTTTGGGCGAGATGATCAAGAACCTAAGCCCCCTGGGTATAAACATACCCTACGGGTTCGTGGTTACATCCAACGCTTACTACAGGTTCTTGGATCACAACAACCTCCGTGACAGGATAAGGGAGATCCTAACCGGCCTGGACGTAAACGACGTGGCGGATCTCTCCAGGAGGGGATACCAGGTCAGGGAGCTAATAAAGGGAGGGGAGTTCCCTCCCGATCTGGAGGACCTTATAAAGCAGTACTACCACAGGATCTCGGAGAAGTACGGGACCCATGCGGTGGACGTGGCTGTCAGATCCTCAGCGACGGCCGAGGATCTCCCGGACGCTTCCTTCGCAGGTCAGCAGGAGACCTACCTCAACGTTGTTGGTGCCGAGAACGTCCTCACAGCGATAAAGAACTGCTTCGCATCCCTGTTCACAGACAGGGCGATCTCCTACAGGGAAACCTTTGGTTTCGACCACTTCAAGGTGGGGATAGCGGTCGGTGTCCAGAAGATGGTGAGGTCAGACCTCGGAGCCTCTGGGGTCATGTTCACCCTCGATACGGAGACAGGATTCAAGGACGTTATAGTGATAAACGCAATTTACGGACTTGGGGAGCTGATAGTCCAGGGCATGGTCACGCCCGACGAGTACATGGTCTTCAAGCCCACCTTCCAGCAGGGTTACTCCGCGATCATAGAGAAGAAGCTCGGCAGGAAGGACAGGAAGATGGTCTACGGGACCGGGGAGGACAGGACCAAGGTGGTGAACGTCCCCCTCGCGGACCAGAAGAGGTTTGCCCTCAGCGACGAGGAGATCCTAAAGCTCGCCGAGTGGGGGATGCTTATAGAGAAGCACTACTCCGAGAAGAAGGGAAGGTGGACCCCCATGGACATAGAGTGGGCCAAGGACGGGATCCTGGGAGAGCTCTTCATAGTCCAGGCCCGCCCGGAGACGGTTCACTCTCGGAAGGAAAGGAATATAATAAAAGTTTACAAGATACTGGAAGGGGAGGAGGAAAGGGAAAAGAAAAGGATAGTAAGCGGTATAGCGGTAGGAGATAAGATAGCGACAGGGAGGGTAAGGGTGCTGTTCGATCTAAAAGACGCTGAGAGCTTCAGAGAAGGTGAGATCCTGGTCACGGACATAACCGATCCCGACTGGGAGCCCATAATGAAGAAGGCCTCCGCCATAGTTACCAACAGGGGAGGGAGAACCGCCCACGCCGCCATAGTGGCCAGAGAGCTTGGCATACCCGCGGTGGTTGGAACCGGAAACGCCACGGAGGTCCTCGAGGACGGCATGGAGGTCACCGTATCCTGTGCCGAGGGGGAAACAGGGTACGTTTACGAGGGGGATCTCAAGTTCGAGGTGGAGGATATAGACCTAAAACAGCTCCCAAGACCCAAGACCAAGATAATGATGAACATAGGAAACCCCGAGACAGCCTTCAGGCACGCCTCTCTACCCAACGACGGTGTGGGCCTTGCCAGGGAGGAGTTTATAATAGCCAACTACATAAAGGTCCACCCTCTCGCCCTGATCCACTACGAGGACATAAGGGACCTCTACAGGAAGCTCTTAGATCTCGGTCTGGTCGACGAGAGGGGCTTCGTTACCTTCAGGTCCATATACGCCCACGCCAACGGACCCTTGAAAGAGAAGCTCGCCAAGGGCAAGGAGAAGAGGACCATCAACCTTAAGAGGTTGATAGACGAGATCGAAAGACACACCTTCGGTTACGACGACAAGAAGACCTATTACATAAAGAAGCTCTCCTACGGGATAGCCAAGATAGCCGCCGCCTTCTACCCCAACCCCGTGATCGTGAGGTTCTCCGACTTCAAATCCAACGAGTACGCGAACCTCATAGGAGGCCAGCTCTTCGAGCCTGAGGAGGAGAACCCCATGATAGGCTGGAGGGGGGCCTCCAGATACTACTCCCCCGTGTTTAAAGAGGCTTTCCTCATGGAGTGCCAGGCCATACTCAGGGTCAGGAACAAGATGGGGCTCACCAACGTCAAGGTGATGGTCCCCTTCTGCAGAACTCCTGAGGAGGGAGAGAGGGTCCTGGAGGTGATGGAGTCCGCAGGGCTGAAGAGGGGCGAGAACGACCTTGAGGTTTACGTTATGGCCGAGCTCCCCAGCAACATAGTTCTTGCCGACACGTTCGCCGAGATATTTGACGGCTTCTCCATAGGGTCCAACGACCTAACCCAGCTCGCCCTCGGTATAGACAGGGACTCGGAGCTGGTGGCCCACCTCTACGACGAGAGGAACGAGGCTGTCAAGAGGCTCATAGCCCAGCTCATACACGTGGCCAAGGAGAAGGGCAAGAAGGTGGGGATATGCGGTCAGGCACCCTCCGACTTCCCGGACTTCGCCCAGTTCCTCGTCGAACTCGGTATAGACAGCATATCCCTGAACCCGGACTCTGTCCTAAAAACCCTCCTGGCGGTAACCGAAATGGAGAAAAAAATGGGGGTAATAAAATGAGACTGGGGGGGATATTCAAGAGAACGGGGACGGGACTCTCGGTGTATATGACAGATAAGTTCGTCCGGATCCTTGAGATCGGGAGGAACAGAAAACCCGTATTCGAACCCATAGAGATATTCTGGGAGCACGACGAGGAGGGAAGGAAGAGACAGATCCTGTCCACGGTTGTTGAGACCAACAAGCTGAAAGGTAAGGATGTAGTTTCCTGCATAGGGGCCAACGAAGGTATCCTTAAGTTCCAGAAGTTCCCAATAGCCATGTCCAAGAAGGACCTCATGGAGGCTATAGACTGGTTCATAAAGTCCGAAACCCAGCAGATAAAGGAGGAGACCGTTTACGACTACTTCTTCCTGGAAAGAGAACCTGACGACAAGTACATAAGGGTGATAATCACCATAGCGAGGAAGAGCTCGGTGGACAGGCTGAGGGACACCCTGAGGAGCGTGGGCCTACAGCCCAGGATAATAGACTACGAGATAGTTGACATAATAAACTACGGCCTTTACAACAAGCTGCCCCCACCCTTCGCCATCCTGTACATGGACTACTACGAAAGCGTCCTCACCTACTACAGCAAGAACACGGTAACTTACAACAAGATAGACTTCAACTACAAGTACTACAGGGACATAAAGGACGCCTCCATGCTGGACAACTTCCTCATAGAGGTCCGGAACCAGCTTGTCATAAACGAGATCTCGAACATATACCTGGCTGGGCCCGTTATAGGGGACGAGGTCACCTTGGAGAACATAATGATGAACCTGCCTGTTCTCGGCATACTCGACCTGGAGGACATACCTCCGGGCTTCTTTATACCTTACATATTATCAATAAGGGGACTGGAGGAGTGAGGGATGATAAAGATAAACCTTCTTAAGAAGGAGAGGAAGAGGATCACGTTACCCGACCTCTCCAAGATCAGGGAGATAAAGGTTCAGGACCTCCTGAAGGAGAGGGGGATATTCCTCATACCCGTGATCGGGGCCGCCATAGTAGCCGCTGAGGTTTACTACGTACTCCAGCTCAAGAAGGAGATCGGGGACCTGAGGGGAGAGATAGCCAGGCTAACCGTAGAGAGGAACAACCTGAAGAAGAAGGCCGACGAGATCCAGGCCGAAAAGAGGAAGCTCCAGAGGAAGATAAACGAGCTGAGGTCCAAGATCAGGTACTTAGAGATGAGCAGGGAGATCATACTGACCCTCAAAGACTACTACGTTCCCTTCAACGAGTCCCTCAGGTACCTATACACCAGCGTTCCCTCGACCGTGTGGCTGGACAACCTATCCCAGATCATCAGCTTCTCCGACATGAACGTGGAGCTGGCCCTTGGGTCCTACGACATAGACTCCATCAAGAACTTCATAGAGACAGCTAAGAGGGAGTATCCGGAGTTCATACCGGGGACCGTTGAGAAGAAGGAGAACAAGATAGGGATCATATACTATACGTCCTCTATAAAGTTCCGAAAGGATCTGGTAAAGGGGGAGGAGTAGATGCTGGAGGGGATCAAGGATCAGTGGGCTAACGCTCCCGTCTGGCAGAGGGTCCTCCTTGTCATCATAGTCCCCGCCGTGATAATAGGGGTCCTCTGGTTCTACATGGTAAAGCCCACCCTGGAGGAGAGGGACAGGCTGAGGCAGGAGAAGTCCAGGCTGGAGCAGGAGATAAGCAGGTACAGGAATTTGATAAAACCCGAGATCCTGGAGGGGCTCAGATCCCAGATAGCCAAGCTCGAAGAGGAGGTGGAGAGGAAGAGGGAGGAACTCGAAAAGGTAGTCGGGAGGATACCCACACGTAAGGACCTCGAGAGGATATTCGGTGAGATGAACTACATAGCAGGTCTCAGAAACCTTGTGATCACCAAGATATCCATATCGAGGCCCAGGGTCCAGAACCTCCAGCTGGTGGAAAAGGAGGGCAAGAAGATAGTCCAGGTGGTGGCTGTCCAGCAGCAGCAACGCAGACCGGTGAGGAGGCAGGTCAGGAGGCCCCAGAGATCTGGGCGCCAGCCTGCCCAGCAGAGACAGCAGCAACAGCAACCTCAGGGCGTACCCATAGTGACCGTTGAGATAGCCATGAGTCTCGAGGGCAGGACGAAAGATGTCCAGGCCTTCCTCCAGGACCTCCACAGGAGGGGTATAGTCTCCTATCCCAAGTCTGTGAAGATAAAGCCTGTCCGCCAAGAGGAGAAGGTCCAGGCGGACGTGGTGATAGATGTTATACTTCAGAGGTGAGGTGGAGGATATGGGAAGGTTGGTCTTGGCTATACTTCTTGTTCTTGGGGTCGCCCTATCCAGGGACCCCTTTCTGAACCAGGAGGATGCGGTGGGCTACATAATCCTCGACAGGGGAGGTAAGGTGGAGAGGTTCATTGTCCTCGAAACTAAAGAGGGGACCGTTAAGCTTATAAAAACTAAATACAAACCCGAAAAAGTTTTAAAGAAGGGAGGGAAAGAGAAATGAGTAGGTTGGTTTGTCTGCTGGTTTCTGTTCTTATCCTGACGTTCACGATACAGGCCCAGACTATAAGGGAGATGAAGTTCGAGAACGTGAAGCTGATCACCGTGGTGAAGGCCGTAGCCAAGGTTATGGGCAAGAACGTGATCATAGACCCGGACGTCAAGAAGATCCTCGACAAGGAGGCGAACATCTTCATCCAGAAACCTGTGAGCGTGGAGGAGGCCTTCAACATAATCCTCAGGGAGTACGGCCTTATAGCAGTCCCTGTGAACAAACAGATCTACAAGATAACCCAGGCGGGGGAGATAGAGGTCAGCATAAAGGACCTCGACGACAAGGATATCGATAAGGTCATAAAGCTCCTCAAGAGGCGTGTGAGCCCCTCCGCCGAGATAGTGATAGACAAGACCCTCAAGATCATATACATCAGGGACGAGGAGAGGAGGATAAAGCGGATCGAGAAGCCCCTCAAGGAGTTCATAGACAAGCTGGTGGCGGAGAAGCGGTTGGGCGTTGAGGAAAAGCCGGAGGCTGTAGCTACCAGGGTATTCTACATAAAGACCATAACCCTCGCTGAGGCCAAGGAAATCTTGGCACCTCACATATCGAAGGAAACCGTGATCACCGAGGCACCCACCTTTAACGCCCTGGTGATAACCGACAAGGTGGACAGGCTGAAGAAGTACGAGGAGCTGCTCAAGGAGTTTCTCGTGACAGCACCGGCGGCGAGGAAGCCGGTTACCGAGATCTTCTACCTAAAGTACATAAGCCCCGAAGAGTTCATAAAGATGATAGAGCCTATAAGATCCGAGGCCGGTCTGATACTTACCGGCGGTGCCCTCAGAAAGGAACGTGCCCCTGGTCAGAGGAGGCAGGCGGAGAGGGTGACGCCCATACTCAAGGAGTTCAACGCGGTCATGATAACCGACTACCCGGAGGTCATAGAGAAGATAAAGGAGCAGTTCAGCGAGTATATAAGCGACATACCACCCCAGGTCAAGATAGAGGCCCGCATACTGGAGGTGAGGAAGGAAGCCCTCAAGGAGCTCGGGATAAACTGGTCCGTTCTCCTCTCGAACGTTAAGGTTCCCCAGGCCTGGCAGGGGGGTGCAGGGGCAAACCTGGGTGTGGGGTTTGCGGGACCTCTGATCCCGAGCCTCAGCGCCACACCCGGAGGCATACTTACCTTCACATACTCCAAAGGGGTTTTAAACGCACTTAACTTCAGGCTCTCAGCCTTAGAGCGTGTAGGTAAGATAAAGAACTTAGCTAAACCCACCGTGATCACGATAAACGGCCAGGAGGCGGTAATAAAGCAGGGTCAGGACATACCCTTCCAGACGGCGGTCATAGCTGGGGGAGCCTCTGTGCCGAGCATCCAGTTCAGGGAGGCGGTCCTTGAGCTCAAGGTCCTACCCATAATCTCCCCGGACGGCAGGATACTGCTGGATATAAGGCTAAAACAGGACACCCCCGGCGTCCAGACACCTCAGGGCCCCGCCATAAACAGGAGGGAGGTCAACACTAAGGTCATAGTTAACGACGGGGACACGGTGGTGATAGGCGGTATCATAGACACCCAGAAGAACGTCACCGTCGAGGGCATACCCGGAGTGGCCAGGATACCCCTCCTCAAGTGGATCTTCGGTCAGGAGAGGGTCGATATAAGGGATGTGGAGCTTCTCATATTCATAACACCAACGATCGTCGTCGAGTAGCTACTGAACCCTGTATACGAAATCTATGACGGCGGTTTCATCAGTGGAGGTTGCCGTCACCCTTATGGAGTAAACGTAAACACCGAACCTGCTGACCTCTCCGAGATAGGTGGCAGTGATGTTAAAACCCTGGAGTCTGCTAAAAGAATCCATATCTATGGGATCCCCGGGGTTGCAGGACAACCCGCCGTTGCAGGTGAGGTTGCCTGATAGTAGTCTCTGGATTATGTACTCGGAGGCACCCTTTGCCGCTTCGAGGGCTACGGAGTACCTCTTCTCCACACCCGATATCCTCGTCCCCGTGGTGAGCACGTAAAGTAGGATCCCTATCAGCACGACCGCTATCAGTCCCAGGACCAGCGTCGTCACCAGAGCTATTCCTCTCTCCTTCATGCCTTTCACCTCACAGGTTCATAGGTATCACAGACAGCTTTATAACCTTCCACCTGTAGTTCGCGAAGCCAACGGGTAGGTTGAGCTGGACACCCGTCGTGGGGTTCGCCACCACACAGTCTCCGCTCAGCCTCGGGTCCGTAGGTGTGACCGCACAGGTGACGAAGTTCCTGAAGGTGTAGTCCCTGTCAAACCCACCTTCCTGGATGAGGAGATAGACGTTTACGATCTTGAGACCCCTCCTCACCTCGTCAGCGGTCACCATGGTATCACCGTTGAGGTCCAAAGCTGTGAAGTCTCCGTCCCTGACGTCCACGGTCCCGTCACCGTTCGCGTCCACGTCGAAGGTGAACCTCACATCCGCAACGCAGTTTATGAGAGGGCTGCCGGGAGCGTTCCCAACGGCTCTCAGCAAGTTCCTCGTGTTCGGGTTGCAGGTCTGGAGGGGCTGAACAGCGCTAAGGAAGTAACTTATTATGTTGCAGAACTGGTTGAGGCAACCGTTCGCAACCGTTGTGTCGTAAGGCATGGCCACAAACACACCCACACCTGGGCAGAGCGTGTTCGTGGTGGTCCCCGCATGGAACCTGTTGGCGGCCCCGAGGAACACCAGACCCACGTTGTTCGTCGGTAGGTTCGTCACATCGTCCCCGGCGCGGACTACAGGTATGAGTCCGGGACCGTTGCACTCCACGAGGGACCAGTGGACTGGGTCACCCGTGACGGTGTCCCTTATGAGCCTCGTGTTGTTGAGGACAGATCTTATCCAGAGGCTGTCGGGAGCAGGTGAGGAGAGAGGAAGGTCGGGCTGGTCCTCCCCAACGCCGTAGCCTGCATGCTCTATGTCGAGCCTTATCAGCTCCAGGCCCACGACGGTCTCTATTTGGGTCTCTACGGACTTGGTTTCCCTCCCAAAACCCCCGAGTATGGTTACGTAGGTTACGTAGGCGGCCCCGAGGAGAATCGAAACTATCACTATCGTGACGAGAAGCTCTATCAGCGTAAAACCTCTTCTCATCAGAGGTTGCCTCCTATCAGGGTGGTTACCGTGTGGGTGTAGTTCCTGTTCCTGTAAGTCCAGCAGACCTGGATCTGGACCTGCATCACATCACCTGCCGCCTGAACGTCCCAGCCTATCCTGTACTCTACGGAGGTGTTCCTCACCTGCCTCCTCACCCTCTCCGCCCGGTTGGCGGTTACGCTCGCACCTATGTTCGTGCAGGGTATGTCCACAGCGTTGAAGGTCTGGGAGTTGCAGTTTACGGTCCCAGGGACCAGAGAGGTTACGGGCACGTTCCTTACGTTCTCTGCACACTCCAAGGCGAGAGTCCTCGCCTCGTCCCTCATGTAGTTGAGTAAGTTGTACTGGATCGCCGTGAGGAGACCTCCGAGCAGGCCTAGAAGCAAAAGGGCCAGGATAACAAAAGCCACCAGGGCCTCGATCAAGGTGAACCCCTTATTTTGCCCTGCAGGTTGCGGTGTTCGCATCCCAGACCCCCATTCTCACCCTGTTCACCGAGATTACCAAACAGTCGTAGCTTGGGTTCACTTCGCTGGTCCCGTTGTACCTTATGGTCCCCTGAGTGGAGAAGTACCCCCTCCTCGATACGTCCACCGATCCTGTGAAGGGGTTGGAAAGGGGAATGCACTCGTTTATGTTCGGTCCGGTTATACACACGCTCGGTCCGTTCGCCTGGACGGTGAGGTCCACCTTCCGTGTGAAGGCCATGGCCCTCGCCCTCTGGATCATGGCGTATATGTCCTTGACGTCACCCTCTATGGATACCTTCACCCGCCATCTGTTGAAGGAGGGAAAGGCTATGGCCATCAGGATGACCAAGATGGCGATCACAACGAGAGCCTCGACCAAGGTTATGCCTCTCTCCCTCATCTCTCCATCCAGAGGATGATCTTACCCTGAACGCCACCACCGCCAGGCACCGTAGGTGGTGACTCTGGAGTGGTCCCTGGGAGGAACTCGGTGGCCCTTCCACCCTCCTGTGTGAAGCTGGACCTTCCGAACTGCTCTATATTGCCTCTGGATAGCTGGAGGAGGACCGTCGTCTCCGGAGGAACCTGGGCTATGAACCCTGGGCATGCTGTGCTGAGGAGGCCTTCGCCCGTTGCACAGTTGAGGCCCCAGAGCCTTGACCTACCACCGAAACCGCAGATCTGACCCGTCGGCTGGGTGGTGGCGAAGAACACTACATCGAAGTTGGTAACCGCAGGGTCGGAGATCAGCCTCTCCTTGAAGTAGTCCGCATCTCTCGGGGCCAACTCCACATACCAGGAGAAGGTCTCGTTTCCGGTCTGGAGCTCCTGACAGGCCTGATTGGAGCTCTTAGCCTGGTTTATGTTGCAGTTTCCACCACTCAGGCACCCGTCTATCCTGACACCGTAGAGCTTCTCCGTGTCCTGAGCGTTCTGGCCCGGCTCGTCATCCTTGAAGAACCACCTCCCTGTCCCAAAGAATATGTAGTTCATGCCGAAGCACTTCATGTGCTCAACCTTAGCTGTTATAGGTTCTATCGCCGAGTTGAAGACCTTTATGACCTCCCACGTGGTCGGGTCGGGACCTGTTATCCTCACACCTATGATGTTACCCTGCCAGGTGCCGCCGGTCCGCCTGTTCACACCGAAAAAGACCATCTCCGTCTCTCCGTCGTCGTTCGAGTCTATGCCCTCCGTGAAGAGCCTCCCTCCGAAGGAGTTGTTGAACTGGGTAAGGGTGGAACTGGTTACCACCGTGTATCCTGCCGTCACCACGGGTGTTGAGTTGCCCACGAACACATACCTTTTGGCTATGTTGAAGTTGGAGTCCATCTCGAGGACGAAGATCTTGAGCTCCTGAGCAGAACCCCCGCAGGGATCGGTAGGCCCGGAGACGAACATTATGAAGTGCTTGCCGCCCACCGTTATGTGGGCAGGTCCCGAGTAGCTGAACCCAAGGTCCGGGTGGGTGAACTCCCACAGGAACTGAGGGCTGAAGGGGTCTGTGATGTCAAGGGCGAAGTAGGCGGAGAGACCCCGACACCCAGCCGGGTTGGTCACTGGGTCGCACACGTCCGGCGGAGGGTTCTCACAGGCAGGATCCGTACATCCGCAGCCACCTCCCAACCTCATGCCACCTATGAGAACGACCTTGTCCGGGAAACCGTCGTTGTTGGTGTCAAGCCTTATTATGTAGGGCTGAAGGTCCACAAAGTAGCGGTGCACGTAGTTCGGATCCGCCAGCTCCCTGAGGTAGGGTAGAGCGTTCTGGGGTATGAAGGCCCACTCCTCCTTACCTATCTCGAGGGTGGTGCAGCTTCCCCCGAACTCATCACATATCCTCACCACCTGGTTTGTGGACAGGTTGTCGGTCCTGAGTGCCCCTATCCTGAAGGCGTGGAGCATACCATCGTTCGCCCCTACGAAGACCATACCGAAGTCCCCGTAGTCGAGTATCGCAGGGGTCGAGTAGACTATGTCCCCCAGCTTCCAGGTGTTCCCGGCTGTGTCAACCCGTCTGTCCCTGCAACCGTCTATGTGAACTCCCCGGACGAAGTTTATCAGGTTGTCCACCGGGTCACCCGAGGCGGAAAGACAGGCAGGGAAGTTGGCTGTGTCACCCAGGAGGGAGCTGAAGGCAGCCTTGTTAGCCACCGTAAACTCCACGAGGTTGCCCGCAGTGTCAACAGTGTAGATGATCCTTACGGAGGGATCGGTGTCCTTTAGTATCTCTCCAGCCTCCCAGATCGGGTGAACCTCATCGAGGGAGTTGTAGGTGGTCACCAGGTTATTGTTGTTGTCGTAGGCGTCTATCTTGAGGTTGCCAGCTGTGTCTATGACGAAGTCCAGCTTGTAGTCCTGGTCGAGGTCCAGGATCCTGTTTAGGTTCGTGTCCTCCCTTATGCTCTGCTCAGTTGAAGAGAAGTAGAACCAGTAGTTGTAGAGGTATCCCACCCAGTCCACCTTGTTGTCGTTCGGGAAGGGCTTTTGGGGATAGAACACCGCCTGTATCACGTTGTTGCCAGCCGTCCCCCTTCTGGAGAGTATGGAAACGGAGCTTGCAGCGGATGTCCTCTTCAGTATGTCCCTTATGAAGGTCAGGAGGCTCCTCTTTATCTCTATGGCGTTCCTGGCGTTAAGGAACGTATCCGGCAGTCCGTCCCCGTCCCTGTCCCAGTCTGGGGAGGAAGGAGGTATAGGTGTGCACGGACTTCCCTTATCGTCACCATCAGGTGTTCCGTCATCGTAAACAGTACAATCGTCTATACCGGCTGAGCAGAGAGATCCAGAATCTATCGCCGACAGGAGTGGGTAGTTAGAGGTACCACCCGGCCACGTGTTGTTGGTATTGTCAAAAGACCCGTATATAGCCACGTGCTTGAGTGAGTTCTCCCCGGTCCCTCCCAAGAACAGACCGAGAGCATAAACAGCAGAAACGCTTATATCGTAAGTCTGTCCAAGGGCGGTAAGTGTCCTCAGTGTGTCCACGTGCATTCTGTAGGCTGGCACCACAGGATCGGCAGACTGGAACTCAAAGCCTGTATCTATGGTGCAGGTTGTGGTCACGCTTCCTGGGGGTCCTCCAGTGTTCCACTGGCCATCCGAAGCTAAGATCACAAAGTTCTTGGCACAGGGAACAGGCTGGCATGTGTTCGGGTTCTGAGGGTCCTCACATACGTACTGAGGATCCCTGTAGGTACCCGGGTCTATTGTAAAGCCGTTGCTGTAATTGTGAAGATCGTTCTGGGCGAAGTAGTCGTAAGCCTCCCACATAGCAACGGCCGTAGGTGTGCCTCCAAAGGGTCTGACCCTGTTTATAGCCCTTATAAGGTGGGTGTACGTTAAGTCGTGGAGCGTCTGGTCGCTGTTGTCCGAGGAGTCCTCACTTGTAGGATAGGGGTAGTCCCCAACGTAAACCTTGGGTCCTCTGGGACCAGTGCCGGAGTAGAACATAGCACCGAACCTCGGCCTTGCCTGGTCTTCGGCAAGGTCCTGAAGTATACCCCTGACCCTGTCTATAGGTGTTAGGATGCGAGTGACCATCAACCCACCACTGTTTGCGTCCCAAGGGGGGTCGTACGAACCCAATAGACCTCCCGCACCTATAGCCTCTAAAACACAGGTGGTTCCAGTACATACTATTCTGGGGTCGCAATCCGTTGAGAAGAACTCGTCGCTGTAATCACACTGCCTCGGCCTCCCTCCCGTGACCGCCCATCTGAGCAAGTCCATCCTGGACATCAGGTGGAAGTTAAGGCAGGACCCCATGTAGGCGTTCGCTGTATCTAACTCCCTAAGTCTATCGGGGCAGGGTGCTGGGGTAACACCATCGACGGGTTCCCAGTATCTCTGGGAGGAGTTCCACCTGTAGACCCTGTCCGGGATAAAGTAACCCTCCTCCGATCCTGTGTAGGTGTTCCCACAGGCGTTTCCGTTGGAGGGATCGTTATCGGGGTCGTCATCGTCACACCAACGCCTACCGTCGGAGGAAGGGTTGTAAGCACTCCAGTTCATACTACCGCTAACGTCGATAACGAAGAGCACGTTGGGCGGAACGGAGGTTGTGAGGAAGGGGGGAACGTTACAGATAGACTGGGCAAAGCCAAAACCAGCCCACAGAGCTAAAAGTAACTTAATCCTCTTCAGGAACTTCAAACTCAACACCCTCCGCTCTATTCACACTGGTAGCCCTGACGAACTCCGCACCGCACGGGTTCTCTTCAAGAACCAGGGAGACAACGTCTCCAGGTTTGATGTTCGTATCCGGACCTACGACTATGTGCACAGGACCATGACACCTGTCGTTTTTTGGAGATTTTTTAATATCAACTATCACGTCACGTCCTTTGACCTCCTTAACCACACC
>WFOY01000106.1 GCA_015487835.1 Aquificaceae bacterium | reverse complement strand
TACAGCGGTTGGGTTTACGACTTTACCGTTGAGGACGAAGATCACAACTTCATAGCCCAGAGCTTTGTGGTTTCCAACTGCGGCGTCAGGCTGATAGCTACAAACCTGAGAAGCAAGGACGTGGTGCCCAGGATAAGGGGCATAATGGAGGAGATCTTAAAGGACATACCCGCCGGAGTGGGTTCGACGGGAACTATAAGGCTGTCCAAGACGTCCATGGAGGAGGTTCTTGTAAAGGGGGCGAGATGGGCGGTGGAACAGGGCTTTGGGTTCGAGGAGGACCTGAAGCACATAGAGGGTGGTGGTGCCCTTCCGGGTGCGGACCCTGATAAGGCTTCCAAGGAGGCCTACGAGAGAGGTTCCGACGAGCTGGGGACTGTGGGTTCAGGTAACCACTTCGTAGAGGTCCAGGTGGTCGAGGAGGTCTACGACGAGGAGGTGGCCGAGAGGTTAGGTGTGTTCGAGGGTCAGGTTCTTATCATGGTTCACTCGGGATCGAGAGGTTTCGGGCATCAGGTCTGCACCGACTACCTGAAGGTGGCGGTGAAAGCCCAGTCCAAATACGGTATAAAGCTACCCGATCCCCAGCTCGCCTGCATGCCCTTCTCCTCCGAGGAGGGCCAGAGCTACTTCGCGGCGATGAACGCTGCTGCCAACTACGCCTTCGCCAACAGACAGATAATTGGGTTCAGGACAGCGAACACCATAAGGAAGTTCCTCGGGATCTCCTGGGAGGATCTGGGCTACAGGGTCATATACGACCACGCCCACAACATAGCTAAGATAGAGGAGTACAGGATAGGAAACAGGATGAGGAGGCTGGTTATCCACAGGAAGGGTGCGACGAGGTCCTTCCCGCCCTACAGTCCTGACATACCTGAGGATTACAGGGACGTGGGCCAGCCTGTCATAATACCCGGGGATATGGGGAGGTTCTCCTACCTCATGGTGGGCCAGGAGGGGTCTGTCGAGTGGAGCTTTGGTACAGCCTGTCACGGAGCCGGCAGGGTCATGTCGAGGAGGCAAGCCAAGAAGTTCGTAAAGGAGGTGGGTCTCGAGAAGGTGGTGGGGGATCTCACCGTGGTTGCGAGGGGCAAGGGAACCGTAATGGAGGAGATACCTCAGGCCTACAAGGACGTCTCCGAGGTGGTGAGGGTTATCCACGACCTTGGTATAGCCAAGGTGGTCGCCAGGCTAAAACCTGTAGGGACCCTCAAAGGTTAACCTTCTCAGATCCATCATCAACCTCATCTTGGCCTTCAGCGAACTCCTCACGTCCTTGACAGGCCTTACACTCCTCAGGGCTATAAGGAGCGGCGGACCCTCTATGAAGCAGTTGCGGCGGTCCAGACTGACCTCACCTGGGGACTGTCTCAGCATCCTGATAAATCTTTCCATGGTTATCTCTATTTAACGGATCATTCTATCCCGAGTTTATGCCAAAGCTCATCTATCTTCCTCTTTACCTCAGGGTCCATCCTTATGACCTCGGGCCACTCCCTCCTATATCCCTCCTCCCTCCACTTGGTAGTCGCGTCCACTATCATCTTACCGCCGAAGCCCACCTCGTCAGTGGCGTGGTCGAGGACATCTATGGGACCCTTGAGGATAAGGACGTCCCTCGCAGGGTCCACGTTGTTCCCCCAGGCCCAGAGGACCTGACCAAAGTCGTGGACGTCGATCCAGTCGTCGAAGACCACTATGTGCTTTTCGAGGGACATGAGTCCAAGACCGAGGAGCGCGTAGGCTACCTTGTAGGCGTGTCCGGGAAACCTCTTCTTTATGGAGACGAAGCAGAAGTTGTGGAAGCAACCCTCAGCCGGGAGGTGGTAGTCGACGACCTCCGGGAGGTTGAACTTGATGAGGGGAAGGAATATCCTCTCGGTAGCCCAGCCGAGATACTTGTCCTCCTGAGGGGGTATCCCGACTATGGTGTGGAGGTATAGGGGGTCTTTCCTCATGACAATTGCGGTAACGTGCATCTGGGGATACTTGTCCACAGGTGTGTAGTAGCCCGTGTGGTCCCCGAAGGGTCCCTCGTCGACGAGGGGTTCCTCTGGGTCCACGTATCCCTCTATCACTATCTCCGCATTTGCGGGGTATTCGAGGCTAACGATAATACCTCTTACGAGTTCGACGGGTCTCTCCATTATGATCCCAGCAAAGAGGTACTCGTCCACCTCAGGTGGGAGGGGTGCGGAGGCGACGTAGGGAAGCGGTGACTCTCCGCCTATGGCTACGGCGACTTCCAGCTTTTTCTTTAGCCTCTTCGCCTTCCAGTAGTGGTGGCTCCCGTCCTTGTGTATCTGCCAGTGGACGGCGAGTCTATCCTTGTCGAGGACCTGGAGCCTGTAGAGTCCCACGTTCCTTATACCGCTCTCTGGGTCTTCGGTTATCACCTGACCGAAGGTTATGTACCTACCCCCGTCCTTAGGCCAGCATTTTGGTATGGGCAAAGAGAGAAGGTCTGGATCTCTTATCACGACCTCCTGGACGGGGGCTTTTTTGACGGTCTTTGGTATGGCGTCGTTTAGTTTCTTAAGCTCTGGTATCTTCTTTATC
>WFOY01000105.1 GCA_015487835.1 Aquificaceae bacterium | reverse complement strand
TCGGATACAAGGTCTTTCTTAAGAGATCCTCAGAAGGCTTCCCCGACGACAGGAAGGCCCACGGGCCGACACTCATCAGCACCGCAACTATCAGGGAGATAGCTGGATGGTTCGGCCTCGACGAGGAGAACACCCGCAGGAGGTTCAGGGCAAACCTGGAGATAGAGGGAGTTCCCCCCTTCTGGGAGGACCAGCTGGTAGGCGAGGACTCCCCGAGGGAGTTCTACATAGGGGAGGTTCTCTTCTCTGGGGAGGGGATCTCCAAGCGCTGTCCAGTCCCCACGAGGGACCCCTTCACTGGGGAGGAGCTCAAGGGCTTCGTGAAAACCTTCATCGAGAGGCGCAAAGAGACCCTGCCTCCCTGGTCTCCGAGGAGGAGGTTCGAGGACACCTTCTACAGGCTGTCTATAAACACCAACGTCCTGAGGGGAGGAGTGCTCAGGATCGGCGACGGACTAAGACTCTCACGCTGACGCCCGAATACTTTAGATCTGGCTCCTTCGAGTAGGGATCCACCCTGTCGGAGAGGAGGAGGTTAAGAGGCTCCCCGAACTCCTTGGGATACCCGAAGGGGGCGAATATGTGTCCTCTCTTGATATTTGCGAACCTCACCACCCTCACCACCTCGTGGCCGTCCTTTAAAAGGGCCACCTCGTCCCCCTCCTCGACGCCGAGCTCCCTTGCGTCTTCTGGATTCATCAGGATGAAGGGAGGGATCTCCCCCTTGAGGAGCTGGGGACTTTTGCCCGTCCTCGTCATGGTGTGCCACTGGTCCTTGAGCCTTCCAGTGGTGAGCAGGAATTCCCCCTCCTCCGAGGCGATCTCGAACCTGGCGGGATGGAACCTGGCCCTCCCGCTCTCTGTAGGAAACCTAAGATCCTCGTAGAGCCACCTCCTCCCCCACCTTGCGGGGAGCTTCCCGTATGTCAGGTCGCTCATGTCACAGATCCTTCCCCTCGTGGAGAGCTTGAACTCTTCAAATATATCCTCGGAAGATCTGTATGGAAAAAGTTTCTCCGCCCCCATCCTCCTTGCGAGCTCCGTGAATATGAGCCAGTCGGGCTTGGACTCCCCGTAGGGCTCTGAGAACCTTTCGCAGAAGGTTACCGTCCTGTCGGAGCCCGTCATAATCCCCTCCTTCTCCCCCAGCTGGGCGGCGGGGAGGACGAGGTTGGCAAACTCGCAGGTATCGTTCCAGTAGGCGTCCTGAACTATAAGAAAGACCTTCTCCAGAGCCTTATAAACCTTGTCGAGCCTCGGGAGGGAGACCGCAGGATTGGTGCAGACGACCCACAGGAGCTTTATCCTATCCTCAAGGATCAGGTCGATCGCCTCCGTTATGGTTGGGCCAGGATCTGGTTTTATCCCCTTAACGCCCCAGAATTTCTCCATAAACTCCCTGTCCTCGGGATTCCTCACGTCCCTGTAGCCTGGAAGGCCGTTGGAGAGGTAGCCCACCTCCCTTCCGCCCATGGCGTTGGGCTGGCCAGTGATGGAGAAGGGGCATCCCCTCCCGTTGAGCCTTCCCGTTGCCAGGTGCAGGTTTATCAGGGCCAGGTTCTTCATCGTCCCGTTCACCGACTGGTTCAGACCCTGACACCAGAAGGAGATGAGCTTTTTGCTCTTTGCGAAGGCCTCCGCCACAAGGTAGATCTCCTCCTCCTTCACCTCGCATATGCTCGAGGCCACCTCTGGAGGGAAACTCTCCGCCTGCTCGAGGGCCTTCTCGAAGCCCTCCGTGTATCTCTCCACGAACTCGAAGTCCACCCACCCCTCCCTGTGAAGGACGTAGAGGACGGAGTTCAGGAAAGCGGTGTCCGTTCCAGCCCTTATCTGGATGAAGACGTCGCTCTTTCTGGCGGTCTCCGTCTCCACGGGATCCACGGTGATTATCAGAGAGTCCTCTATCTCCCTTCTCCTCTTCAGAACCCTCTTGAAGAGGACGGGATGGGCTATGGCAGCGTTGGATCCTATGAATAAGAAGGTGTCCGCATCGTCCACGTCCTCGTAGGTGCAGGGAGGACCGTCGGAGCCGAAGGCCATCTTGTAGGCGGTTACCGCACTCGCCATGCAGAGACGGGAGTTGGCGTCTATGTTGTTGGT
>WFOY01000104.1 GCA_015487835.1 Aquificaceae bacterium | reverse complement strand
TTTCTGAACAGCTCCCTGTTTAACTTCACCTCCTCGGGGACGTTGGTCTGGACAAGGGCAATAGTTATGTCCTCAGGGGGCAGGTGGGGGTCGAACCTGACGAAGGGCACGGGAAGCAGGAAGAGAAGCAGGTACAGAAGAAAGTAGCGCAGTCTCCTGAGGAGGAGGGGAGCGAGAGATACATACCAGATGAGGACTGTCCCCAAGTAAACGCCCCCAGCGGAGAGGTAGTACTTAAGAAGAGGCAGGTTCACCATGTGCTCCCCCACGAGGACCCAGGGAAAACCCCCGTAAGGGAAGTGGGACCTCAGGATCTCGGCGGTCATCCAAAGGGGTGGGAGGAGAACCAGCCGGAACCCTGTCAGCCTCCAGAGGAGGTGGGTGAGGTTGAACTGGTACAGGGTCAGGAACAGGGCAAGAAGGGCTATCAGGGTGAAGGCCACGGGAGGGTAAACCCCACCGTAGTCAACCATGGCTATCCTTATCCAGAGGAGGGAAGGCAGGAAAAAGCTGACACCGCCTAAGAACCAGCCGAGGGCTGACCTTGAACCGGACAGGGCCAGGAGGGCTGGGAAGGTGAGAAACCAGAGGTCGTACTTGGAGAAGGCGAGGTACAGGAGCGGTCCCGAGAGGATAGGCAAACCTATCTCCTTAAGTCTCTCAGCAAGCATAGCAGAAACAGCACACCACCTATAACCGCACTCATGTACTGGCTTACAAACCTCCAAAGTATAACAAAGAGACCTATCTCGTAGGGCTGGAGGTAAGCGCTGAATATGGCGAGCCCTCCTATCTCACCCACCCCGCTACCCCCTGGAGTTGGGCTGATGAAGAGGGCGTAGAGAAGCACCGTCTGGTCCAAGAGAACCTTTACCACGTCCACCTCGCCACCGAAGGCCAGTATGATCACAGGAGCTATGAACATGAAGGAGGCGTAGAGGGCCAAGCTCGACAGTATGGAGAGGAAAAGATACCCTTTCTTTTTGTAACCGAATATCCTAAGGTAGTTCCAGTACCTTTTTAGGGACTCCCTTAACCTCCTCAGGCTCTCCCTGCTCAGGCTTCTGCTTATGAAGAGGTCGAAGGTAAGGTAGATCACCAGGAATATCAGGGTGACCGCACCCAGAACCTTGAGGACCTGGACTGCCTGGTGAGGGTGTCTGTAAAGGTAAACCAGAAATATGGGAAGACATACAACGAAGAAGGCCCCGCCGGATATGGCCTTCATGGTCACTATGCTCATGACCCTGTGTATGCTCGATCCTTTCCTGATCAGCATGTAGACCGCCGCGACCTCCCCACCTATGTGTGCAGGTGTTACGGTGGCTCCGAAGGTGTTCACGAAGGACATAACGTAGCCGTAGAGGAGGGAGTACCTCAGTCCCACAGCCCTCGACAGGAAGAAGAGTCTGAGGTTATCGAAGGTGTGGTATAGAAAGAGAACGAAAAGGCTGATCAGAAGGTAACGTCTCTTGAGGGAGAGAACGGCCTGGAGGGTCTCCTTGGAGAAGGTCTTGATCACGATGTAGGAGAAGCTGATCCCCAGTATGAGTACGAGGAATAAGGTTCCGTAAAGGAAGGTCTTTTTCATCAGAGGTCTCTTACAGCTTCCTCTATCCTGTGCAAGGCTTCCTCTATCACCTGGTCAGTGTGGGCCGTGCTGACAAACCAGGCTTCGAACTGGGAGGGAGGTATGAGGACCCCCTTTCTGAGTAAGGACCTGAAGAACCTGGAGAAGGTGTCCGTGTTTGAGGTCTTGGCGGTCTCGAAGTCAACGACTTCAACATCTGTGAAGAATACCGTCATCATAGACCCTACCCTGTTCACGGTATGGGGGACCCCTCTTTCGGAGAGGATCTCACTCACACCTCTCGCAAGGTCTTCCGTCCTCGAGTCCAGCAGACCGTAAGGTTGTTCCTCTTTGAGGACCTTAAGCGTGGCCATGCCGGCAGCCATCGCTACAGGGTTTCCCGAGAGGGTGCCCGCCTGGTAGACAGGTCCTTCGGGGGCGACCCTGGTCATTATATCCGACCTGCCCCCATAGGCTCCCACGGGCAGGCCCCCACCCACGATCTTACCCATGCAGGTGATGTCCGGATCAAGACCGTACAGCTCCTGGGCACCCCCGAAGGAGACCCTGAAGCAGGTGATAACCTCGTCGAATATGAGAAGAGACCCGTACTCTCTGGTTATCTCCCTTAGGAACCCTAAGAACCCCTCCTTGGGAGTCACTACACCCATGTTGCCAGCCACGGGCTCCACTATTACGCAGGCTATATCCTCCCCGTACCTGCTGAAGGCCTCCTTGACAGCCTCCTCGTTGTTGAAGGGCACCACCAGGGTCATGGAGGCTATCTCCTCAGGTATCCCGGGCGTTCCAGGTATGCCGAAGGTGGCGACACCAGAACCTGCACTGACCAGCAGGCTGTCGTAATGGCCGTGGTAACAGCCCTCGAACTTAAGGACGTACCTCCTCCCAGTTACCCCCCTGGCAAGTCTGACCGCAGACATGGTGGCCTCTGTTCCGGAGTTTACGAACCTAACCATATCAACGGATGGGACACCTTCGACCACCAGCTTGGCGATCTCCACCTCGTAGGGGTTAGTGAGTCCGAAGGACAGTCCTCTATCAAGGGCTTCCCTCACAGCTTCCAGAACCTTCGGGTGGGCGTGGCCCAGTATGAGAGGTCCCCAGGAGGCTAGGAAGTCTATGTACTCCCTTCCGTCGGCGTCCCACACCTTAGGGCCTTCTCCCCTCACCAGGACCAGGGGGTCACCACCCACGGCCTTGAAGGCCCTGACCGGGCTGTTTACACCTCCTGGGAGGACCTTAGAGGCTATATCAAACAGGTCCCTGTTTCCCATAGGAAAATTATAAACTTCCTGGCAGAGACCGAACCTATAATTATTGAAGATGATAGTTCTGGCAGTTATCCTGGGAGGGGTGATCGTATCGGGCTGCACACCCACCGTTAAGCAGGTCGTTCTGGGTAAGAACAAGGAAGGTGTCCAGATAGTGAAGGAGGGCAGGGTTACCTTCTCGAGGGAGGAGGGGAGGTTCGTGAGCCGGGAGGCTAAGAGGCTGGGGATAGAGGTCCCTGCGAGAAGGGAGATAGAGAGGGAGATGAGGAAACTCCTCAGGGACAGGAGGAGCTTGGAAATCGCCTTCAGGAGGGCTAACCTGTACATACCTTACATAAGGCCCATCTTCAGAGATCTGGGGCTGCCCGAGGAGCTCAGCCTGCTTCCCATGATAGAGAGCAGGTTCAACCCCTTCGCCGTTTCCAGGTCAGGGGCCGGAGGCATATGGCAGCTCATGCCCGCAACCGCAAGAAGGTATGGGCTGAAGGTATCTCCCGAAGTGGACGAGAGGTTCGACCTTATAAAGTCAACGAGAGCTGCCGGTATGTACCTGAGGGACCTTTACAGGGAGTTCGGCAGGTGGGACCTGGTTCTCGCAGCCTACAACTGCGGGGAGGGTTGTGTGAGAAGGAGGTCAAGGGGTGACTTCTGGAGATCCATGAACCTCCTCCCCGACCAGACGAGGGAGTTCGTTCCCAAGTTCTTCGCCGTGCTTATCATAGCGAGATCCCCTGAGAAGTACGGACTTAATGTGAGTATCGACTCCCTGAAGCTGGAGAGCTTGCAGGTCAGAGAGGAGGTCAGCGTAAAGTCTCTGATCAACCTGAAGGGCATAAAGGAGAGTACGTTCAGGGACATGAACCCCCACATCCGGGGTGAGGTCATACCGGCAGGATCTTACGTTTACATCCCAGCCCGGAGTGAACCTGTAACTGAGAGGAGGTCTGCTGTGATCAGGGTCTCCAGGACGGAGGAGGTCTTCAGAGATAGAAGACTTAGCAGACCAGAACCAAAGGAAAAGAGAGAGGTCCGCAGATACTCCGAGAGAACATACTTCCACCCCGAGTTCGGAACCGCTGAGCTCATAGTCCTTGAGAACGGTGCTAGGATCTATATTAAAGATTGATGGACTGCTTCATACTCGCAGGGGGGCAGAGCAAAAGGTTTGGAGAGGACAAGATCTTGTTCAGGATAGGAGGAAAGAGAACCGTTGAGTACGTCATAGAGACGGCCAGAAGGGTTTGCAACAGGGTAGTCTTGGTAGTGAAAGAGAGATCAAAGTTTCAAGACCTCGATGTCGATATAGTTGAGGACCTGCTCCCGGACAGGTCACCGCTGGTAGGTATATTCACGGCCCTCAAAACGACGGACAGACCGGAGACCTTGATCCTCGGAGGTGACATGCCCCTTCTGAAGGAGGAGGTGCTTAGGATCCTGATAAAAGACTTCGAGGAGCCCGTGACCCTGTTCAGCACAAACGGGAAGATACAGACACTTGTTGGCATATACTCCAAAGGCGTTCTCGGTTTGATGGAGGATTACCTAAGGAGAGGTGGCAGGAGCATCATAGGTTTTTTGGAGGAGGTCAAGTTTAAGGTGGTACCCGATCAGAAGGTAAGAGAAGTGGATCCCGAACTTGTGTCCTTCACAAACCTGAACACCAAGGAGGACCTAAAACTGGTTCTGGGGAGACTGACATGAACCTAAGGCGCATACTGAGGATAAAAAAAATAGAGGAAAAAGAAAGGGCCAGAAAGTTAAGGGAGATAGAGGAAGAGATAAGGATACTGGAGGACACCAAGGCCAGGTACGAGGAGGAGCTTAAAACCTGCCAGGAGAAGATAACGAGTGCCAGCGACGCCCTCAGACTTATATTCAGACAGAAGGCCTTCGTGAGCAGGATAAACGAGATAGAGAGGAAGGTTAGGGACCTTGAGATCCAGAAGGAGAAGGAGTCAGAGAACCTTAAGGAGGTAAAGAGGGAGGAGAAGGCGGTCAGCATACTGAGGGACAAGATATCCTACGAGGAGTACGCAAAGACCCTGAGGAGGGAGTTCCTCCAGCTGGGGCTTATACACCTCCTCAAGAACGGTCTGAAGATACTTATCCTGTTTGCCTCCCTCTCCTTTGCCCAGAGCGCCGTCCAGGAGAAGCTTAAAGAGATAGAGCTCGGCAAAAAGGAGGAAAGGTTGAGAGAAGTTGAGAAGGTAATAGATGAGAAGCTGAAGAAGCTGATAGAGGAGAGGAAGAAGATCGAAGCCCTGAGGAGAAGACCCCTTACCGAGGAGGAGGAGAAGGAGGTGAAGAAGCTCATAAAGATAGTCAGCAAGACGCCCTCGGACGAGGCGGGAGCGATACTTAACGAGGTGAACCCAAGGATAGCAGCGGAGATCCTGATAAGATTAAAAGACCGACAGGCGGGTCAGATCCTCGCGGCCATGGATCCCAAGAAGGCGGCCAAGGTCACCGAGATAATAATGAGCTGGAGGAGGAATGCAAAGAAGAGATAAGCTTTCCCCCTTCATCGTTATGGACATCCTCGCTGAAGCCCATAGGCTGAAAGACGCGATCCACTTGGAGATCGGGGAACCAGACCTTGACCCTCCCCCTAAGGTCCTCGAAGCCTTAGAGAGGGCTGTGAAGGAAAGAAGATACTTCTACACGCCTGCCCTCGGGATACCGGAACTGAGGGAGAGGATAGCCCAGTTCTACAAGGAGAAGTATGGGGTCGAGGTCTCTCCCGAGAGGGTTGCAATCACCACGGGAACCTCGGGAGCCTTCCTGGTGGCCTACTCGATAATCCTTAATCAGGGGGACAGGATAGCCCTGGCGGATCCCTCTTACCCCTGCTACAAGAACTTCGCCCACCTCCTCGACATCGAGCCCGAGTTCATCCCCGTCTCCAAGGAGACCAACTACGAGATAAGGCCCGAGATGCTAAAGGGCAGGAAGATAAAGGCTCTCCACATCTCCTCACCCTCGAACCCGACAGGAACCCTCTACTCTAAGGAAACGCTCAGGGAGCTCGCGGACTACTGCGAGAGGGAGGGAGTTTACCTCATCTCGGACGAGATATACCACGGCCTTGTATACGAAGGGG
>WFOY01000103.1 GCA_015487835.1 Aquificaceae bacterium | reverse complement strand
GGTGTAGGCTGCTATGGAGGCGACGAAGCTGGGGATCATGGCCTCAGCATCGAGGTCCTTCTTGAAGAAGACCTCAGCACTTATGATGGCTCCCGCAAGGGGGGCTTTGAATATAGCCGCCACACCCGCACCCAAACCGACGGCTATGGCTGTCCTGGTCTCCCTTTGGGATAAACCAAACACGCGGCTGATCCAGGACCCCACACCTGCACCTATAAGAGCTATCGGCCCTTCCCTTCCAGAGGTTCCACCTGTGCCTATAGTAACCGCGGAGGTGATAAGTTTGATCAGTGAGGTCCTGAGTGACAGCCTCCCCTTTGTATGGTAAGCCCTTATGGCTGCATCGGTTCCTATGCCCGCAGACTCCGGAGAGAACCTGTAGGTGAGTAGGCCCGAGACCAGTCCTCCCAAGGCAACCGTCAGGGGCAGGAGGAAGGCTCGGTCCGGGAGTGAGTAGCCCTCGTATCCCCCCTCCCCAGCAGGTCTGGGCTGATGGTAACCGACGACGAGCTCGAGAACAAGGTGGGTTATAAGGTCGAGGGCCAGGACGAAAAGAACGGCGAATATGCCCACAATAACACCTATCAGGGCGGGGATGAGGAAGTATCTCCGGAGCATTATACTAAAGATTTTAGATGATAGAGATAGACGGCTCTTACGGAGAGGGTGGAGGCCAGATCTTAAGGACCACCCTGTTTCTCAGCTGCATCCTGAAGGTTCCCGTGAGGATAAGGAACATAAGGTCAAGGAGGGAGAGGCCGGGTCTCAGACACCAGCACCTATGGGTGGTGAAGGCTCTTAAAGATATCTGTTCAGCAAAGGTAGAGGGTGCGAAACTCGGTTCCCAAGAGGTCACCTTTGTCCCCGGGAGACTGAAGGGTGGATCTTACGAGGTAGACTTCGGGACCGCCGGTTCCATTAGCCTCTTCCTTCAGGCGGTCCTTCCCGTTACCCTCTTCGTCCCTGGAGAGGTGGAGGTGAGTATAACCGGAGGGACCGAGGTCCCCGGAGGTCCAACGATAGACTGGTTCAGGTTCGTATACCTTACATACCTCCTTAGTATACCTGACTTTGTCAGGGTCGAACTCCTCCAGAGGGGCTACATGCCCGCAGGAGGCGGGAAGGTCGTCCTAAAGGTCAGGAGCGGTTTAAAGGAGGACCTGAGAAGTCTAAAGGAGATCAGGGAGTTTTTAAAGGAGAGGAGGGGACCTTTTAAAGGTCTGGAAGGGGAGGTGAAAAGGGCCCACCTTCTTTCTGTGGCTCACAGCTCGCTGAGAGATAGAAAGGTTGTGGAGAGGCAGGTTCTCGGATCCTTGGAGGTCTGGAAGGGAACGGGACTCCCAGAACCCGAAGTTTACAGACAGTATGTTAGTGCACTCTCTGTGGGAACGAGCGTCACCATGTGGGTCGAGGACGAGGAGGGTAACGTGATGGGTGCTGACTCCCTCGGGAGGAAGGGGAAGCCCGCCGAAAAGGTAGGGGGTGAGTGTGCGGAGAAGCTTTTGGAAGATATAAAAAGTGGTGCGAGCGTGGACAGGCACCTTGCGGACCACCTCGTCCCTTGGATAGGTCTCGTAGGGGGCAGGATAAAAGTTCCTGAGTTCACGGGACACCTCCTCACGAACCTATGGGTCACCGAGAGGTTCTTGGGTGAGGGGACCTTCACAGTAAGGAGGGAGGAAAATCTTGTCGAGGCTGTGGTATAATCTTTAAGCGCCTATGGAAATCATAGAGGTCCCCATCGAGGAGGAGGTAAAGCAGTCTTACATAGACTACGCTATGTCCGTCATAGTGGGGAGGGCCATCCCAGACGTGAGGGACGGCCTGAAGCCCGTCCAGAGAAGGATACTCTACGCCATGTTCGAGATGGGGCTGACCCCTGACAAGCCTTTTAAAAAGAGCGCGAGGATAGTAGGGGAATGTTTCGTAAAAGGAACCAAGGTGGCCACTTCTGAGGGTATAAAAAACATAGAGGAGGTGGAGAAAGGCGATCTGGTCTATACCTCCAAGGGCCTTAGGAAAGTCTCAGAACTCTACATTATGCCCCCTCAGCCTCTCAAGGAGGTGATAACTGATACGGGCTTATCGGTAAGATGCACGCCGGGCCAGATGTTCAAAGTACTGACTCAAGAAGGAGATCTTGTGTGGAAGAAGGCAGAAGACCTGAAGGAAGGGGATTTCCTTCTGCTAAGGAGCGTTTTCCCGGAAGTAAGCGGGAGGATTGTTGTGGAGGGAGTGGAGATAGACGAAGATCTTGCCTACCTGATAGGACTCCTCGTTGGTGATGGTTGGGTAGAGAAAGACAGACGCGGATATCATAGGGTAGGGGTGTTCGTCTCGGATGAAAGGATAAGGGACAGAGTAGAGAAGATACTCTCTTCAAAGGGCTTTAGATTTTCAAAGTGTGGAGACGGCACCGTAAGGCTCAATTCCAACGACTCGAGTATTATCATAAGTATCCTCGAGGCGGATGAGAATCTGAACGCAAGGTCCAAGAAGATTCCGAGCTGGGTGTTTAAAGCCGATAAGAGAACAGCCCTGGCTTTTGTCTCTGGCCTAATAGACTCGGATGGAAGCGTTCACAGAAACAGGAACGTAGTGGCTTTTTCCTCTATCTCTAAAGAGCTAATTGCGGATCTGCAGATCCTCCTCTTCTATCTCGGTATTCCAACAAGGATTTACACTCAGAGACCGAAAGGAAATAGGTTAGAAGGAAGAGAGATAAGGCCTAACTACGAGGTGCATACTCTTGAGATATCGGGACATTATGCCCTGAAGATCCTCACCTATTCCATCGCTCCAGTAAAGGCGGAGCGTATCTGTGAGGAGAGGATTACCAAAAGGGTTAAAGTGGACAGGGTACCCTACATGGGAAAGTTACTGCTTAAGGAGTTCTCCGAAAAACATCTCGGGGGAGGGTGGTATTTAACAGCGGAAGGTAAAAAAGTTAGATGCGGTATAAAGTACTCTACAGGAACGAAGATAAGGTATTCTGTGGACTTGAAGGAAAGATTCCTTCTATACAGGACAGCCCTTGAGGATCTAAACATTTTGAAGAAAGCCGAGCTTATAGGCTCAAGATATGCCAAGCTGTTGAAGGACATAGTGGATAAGGGCTGGTTCTTCTTCAAGGTAAAGGAGGTCAAGGACGTTCCCCCTGAAGAGACCTACGATATACAGGTTGAGGAAGATCACGAGTTTTTAGCCAACGGCTTCGTCGTTCACAACTGCCTCGGCAAATACCACCCCCACGGGGATCAGGCTGTTTACGACGCTCTGGTGAGGATGGCTCAGGACTTCTCGATGAGGTATCCCCTGATAATCGGTCAGGGCAACTTCGGGTCCGTTGATGGGGACCCTCCGGCCCAGATGAGGTACTGTATAACCGAAGGATCGCTGGTTCTCACGACCAAGGGGCTAATCCCCATAGAGTCTATAGTTCCAGGATCTAAAGACTCATCGGAGCACAGGATAGATCTGGAGGTGATCTCACTAAACAGAAAGTTAAATAAGGCTGACAGGTTTTTCAACTCAGGCAAGCATCCGACGATAAGGGTAAGAACTGCAACGGGTCTTGAGATAGAGGGGAGCTACAACCACCCAGTGCTTACACTTACAAAAGGAGAAAACGGCAGACCCGTTTACAGGTGGAAGACCCTATACGAACTGCAAGAAGGAGACTACATAGTTGTGGCGAGGGACTCCCAGGTCTTCCCTGAGGAGAATCTGATAACTGAAGAGGAGGCTTTCCTTCTGGGAAGTCTTGTAAGTGAAGGGTATGTTAACGCTCAAAGGGTTGGCTTCTCAAACGCAGATCACAAATTCACAGAGGAGTTTGAAAGGTGTCTTATAAAGAGCGCTAAAACCTTGGTTGAATATCAAATACACGGAAAAAGCTTTGTGGAACGCGTAAGACAGCTTGGCTTTGACCACAGATCTGAGGAAAAGGAGATACCTCAGGTGGTTCTCAGATCCTCTAAAAAAGTCCAAAGGGCTTTCCTGAGGGCTTTGTTCGAAGGGGACGGTAGCGTCAGCAAGGTTGGGCAGACAGCTCTTGTATTCTACCACTCAAAGAGCTTGAAGCTTATAAAGCAGTTGCAGATAGTTCTCCTGAACTTCGGTATAGTGAGCAGGATCCACAGAGACAGGCACATATATAGACTGCTGATAAGTGGTGCGAGCAACTTAAAAAAGTTTGCAGAGGAGATAGGTTTTGTGGGAGAAAAACAGAGAAAACTTGAAGAGTACATAAAAGATTATGGGAAGGCTCTCAGCAGGACCGACAGGATACCCTTCTTGTCTCAGTATTTGAGGAAAAAATACAGGTTCAGGTTCGGTGAATGGTTTATAAAGCACAACATCGACAGATACGAAAGCCTCGAAAGGTATATGCCTTTGCTTGAAAGATACTTAGATGATGAGGATCTCAAACTCGTTAAAGAGTTTCTGAGGAACCGGTATTTCTTCGATCAGGTTGTATTCAAAGGTTTCGGTGGATACAAAACGGTTTACTCGATCAGGGTGAACAGCAGTTGCCACTCCTTTGTGGCCAACGGGATAATAAACCACAACACAGAAGCCAAGCTCTCGAAGATAGCTGTCGAGATGCTCGAAGACATAGACAAGGAAACCGTGGACTTTACGCCCAACTTCGACGATACCCTCATGGAGCCTACGGTCCTTCCATCTAAGTTCCCCAACCTCATATGCAACGGGACCGCCGGTATAGCCGTGGGACTTGCGACCTCTATCCCGCCCCACAATTTGAGGGAGGTTGGAAAGGCCCTCATAGAGCTTGCCAAGAACCCCAACATGACGACGGAGGAGATCCTGGAGATCATAAAGGGACCGGACTTCCCGACCGGTGGGGTGATAGAGAACGCGAAGGACCTAAAAGAGATATACGAAACAGGCAGGGGAACGATCCAGATAAGGGCGAAGGCCCACGTGGAGAAGGTCCAGGGAGGGAGGGAGCAGATAGTGGTCACCGAGATACCCTACCAGGTGAACAAGTCGGAACTCATAAGGAAGATAGCGGACGCCGTGAGGAGCGGGAAGATAAAGGAGATATCCGACATAAGGGACGAGTCCGACAAGGAAGGTATAAGGATAGTAATAGAGCTAAAAAGGGAGGCCAAAGGGGAGAAGGTCCTAAAAAAGCTGTTCAGGTACACACAGCTGAGGAAGGGCTTTCCCGTAAACCTGGTGGTTCTCGTAGACGGGGAGCCTAAGATCGCCGGGATAAAGGACATACTCAGAGAGTTCATAAAGCACAGGGTCCAGGTGATCCTCAGGAGGACGAGGTTTTATCTCAGGAAGGCTGAGGAGAGACTCCACGTGGTCGAAGGGCTGATCAAAGCTCTCGAAAACTTAGACGACCTCATAGAGGGTATAAGAAGGTCGAGGGACACGGCGGAGGCCAGAGGGTTCCTGATGGAGACCTTTGGTCTGACGGAGAGGCAGGCCAACGCAGTTTTAGACCTAAAGCTCCAGAGGCTCACGTCCTTGGAAAGGGAAAAGCTGGTCAAGGAGAGGGAGGATCTCAAGGAGAAGATCAGCTACTACAGGAAGGTTATAGGGAGCGAGGAGGAGAGGATAAGGATCTTCATAGAGGAGACAGAAGATCTCGTAAAGAGATACGGAGACCCGAGGAGGACCTTCATAGAGGGGGTCGACGGTGATCTTGAGGAAGGTTCCCTTGTGGTCGCGGTCCTCGAGAACGGGAGGGTGGCCCCCGTGGAGGACCTTCCCGAGGGTGAGGCCCCTGTTGTGAACATACTCGACGTCCCCTTCACCGAAGGGCTCTTTTTGGTCTCAAACAGGGGGAGGGTTTACTGGATAGCGGGTTCTCAAGCTCTGAGGGGTTCAAAGGTGTCGTTCAGGGAGCCGAACGAAAGGATAGTGGGTTCCTTCATAAGGGAGAGGTTCGCAGACAGGATACTGCTGGCCACAAGGGAGGGGCTGATAAAGAAGATACCTCTCGTTGAGTTCGAGTACAAAGCTCAGGGGATGAGGATCATAAAGCTTCCGGAGGAGGACGAGGTTGTGGGCATATCCCAGGCTATAGATGAGAGCCACATCCTCATGTTCACTGAGGGGGGCAAGGTGGCCAGGTTCAACGTTAGGGAGATACCTCCCGCGACTCCAGGGACGAAGGGGATACAGGGTATGAAGCTGGAACGTGGGGACAGGGTGGTAGGAACGAGGATAATAAAGGATGAACCTTACCTTCTGGTTATAACGAGGGACGGGAGGGTGAAGGTGGTGCCGGAGGGAGAGATACCCTTGAGAAACAGGGGTGTGAAGGGCGTTCAGATCTTGGCTTCGCCGAGGGAGAGGCTGGCAGACCTCATCCCTATGGGCGAGGAGGTGGACCTGCTGATAACTACCTCCTCAGGGAGGGCCTTCTACGACAGAGTGTCTGTAAAGGAGGTCGCCACAGGCGGAAGGGCAAAGGCCACGAAGGTGAGGTGGGACCTGGACCAAGACCAGATCCACAAGGTTGTGATCAAGTCCAAGGAGACCGAACATGAAGAGGGTGAGGGTTTTAATAAGGCCTAAAAAGGGTCTGCTGGACCCCCAGGGGAGGGCCGTGCAAGAAATGCTCCAAGACCAGGGCTTCAAGGCTAAGAGGGTGACCGTTGGTAAACTCGTCGAGATCGAACTCGAAGGGGATCAAGACGTAAAGACCTTGGTGGAGAGGTACATAGTGAACCCCCTCATAGAGGATTACGAGATAGAGGAGATCGTATGAGGTTCGGTGTGTGCGTGTTCCCCGGATCAAACTGCGACTACGACACCTACTACGTCATAAGGGACGTCCTGGACCAGGAGGTGAGCTTCGTACACCACGAGGAGAGGGATCTCTCCGGATTCGATGTGGTCGTCCTACCTGGAGGTTTCTCCTACGGAGACTACCTTAGACCCGGGGCCTTAGCCTCAAAGACACCCCTTGCGGAGGCCGTCTACGAGTTCGCCCAGAGGGGAGGAGTGGTCCTTGGTATCTGCAACGGTTTCCAGATACTCACGGAGCTTGGCCTCCTTCCCGGTGCGCTCCTGCCGAACATCACCACCAGGTTCGTATGCAGAGAGGTTAGGCTGAGGGTGGAGAACCCGAACACCAGGATCACCAAGAAGCTCGAGAAGGGTGAGATCCTAAGGATACCCGTCGCCCACCACGACGGCAGGTACTACGTGCCTGAGGATGAACTGAGAACCCTGGAGGAGAACGGTCAGATCCTGTTCAGATACGTAGACAACCCGAACGGGTCCGTATCCGATATAGCCGGGGTTATGAACAGGGGGGGCAACGTCTTCGGTATGATGCCCCATCCTGAGAGGGCCTCCGAGGACATAATGGGAAGTCACGACGGGCTCATGCTGTGGTATTCTCTTATTAGTGATTGAAGCTGACCTCGTAAAAGAGGCGGTAAGGCAGAGAAAGGCAAGGTCCGAGACCTTCTTAGGCTTCGAGTACTTGAGATTCTCCGACGACTTCAAGGATGTTCCCCGGGGAACCGTGATCTTCCAAGATACGATCGTGTGGGGATACCCCCACATAGGAAGGGTCTTTATGCTGGAGGAGGGTCTCAAGGAGCAGTTCAGCGGACCCTTCTGGGTCGAGGAGAAGGTGGACGGCTACAACGTGAGGATATTCAGGGTAAAGGACCAGGTTGTGGCCCTGTCCAGGGGAGGGTACGTATGCCCCTTCACAACGGACAGGGTAGGCGACTTCATAGACCTGGAC
This sequence comes from Aquificaceae bacterium, assembly GCA_015487835.1. GTDB lineage: Bacteria > Aquificota > Aquificia > Aquificales > Aquificaceae > Hydrogenivirga. The sequence goes on along the minus strand of WFOY01000103.1, from coordinate 1,066 downwards.
GTCTTCGAGGATGACCCGGACCTCGTCCTCTGCGCTGAGGTGGCCGGGCCCGAGAACCCCTACATAGAGGAGAGTCCTCCCTTCGTTAAGGAGGACATCAGGATCTTCGTCTTCGACGTGATGAGGAAGAACTCAAGAGAGTTCCTGTCCCAGAGGGAGAAGCTTGAACTTATTGACCGATACTCACTGCCCCACGTTGAGATATTCGGGGAGTTTACCCACGCGGACATACCCAAGCTCAAGGATCTCCTCTTCAGGATGAACGAGGAGGGGAGGGAAGGTGTGGTTTTCAAGGAGGAGAGGGGAAGGAGGGCGAAGTACATAACGAGCTACGCAAACCTCAGCGACATAAAGGTGACCACCAAGAACATGTTCCAGCTGCCAGCAGAGTACTACACGAACAGACTCCTAAGGCTCGTCCTGTTCATGGAGGAGGAGGGCATAGAGAGAAACGCCCACCTTTACGAGGAGCTTGGCAAGGCGCTCATAGACGGCCTCTTCGAGGCGATCGACCAGTTCAAGAAAGAACACAGGGTTTACACAACCTTCAGGTGCAGGTTCCACAGAAAGGAGAACGCCATAGCGCTCCTCGAACTGATCCGCAGGACCTCGAAGCACATCCAGGTCATCGAGAGGGACCTTAGGGAGGAAAAGGGGATGTGGGTTCTAACCTTCGACAAGGTGTTTCTGAACATGACCGGGCTTCTTGGGCACCTACTCAGCGGAGGTCTTGTGTTTGATTAGGTTTTCCAGTATCCCCCTGAAGTTTCTAGCGTCTATTATCTTTATCCCCACCTTGTCGGCCCACTTCCTAAGACCCTCGTCCCCAGTTACAACAGTTCCGTCCAGCTCGTAGGCGAGCAGAAGTACGTCCACGTCCTCCTTGCTGTCTATTATCCCCTGTCTGAGAGCCTCCCTGTACTTCTCCCTTAGCCTGTTTATCAGCTTTCCCACGTCGTTCTCCGTGACCTTCCCCGCCTCCTTGGTGTGCTCCTCGGCGATCCTAAGACCCTTGTTTATCCTGTGACGGACCTCCTCTATGAGCTCGTACAGGATCTCGCTGGGT
>WFOY01000102.1 GCA_015487835.1 Aquificaceae bacterium | reverse complement strand
GGGATGTGGTCCTTATATCCGGAATAAAGGGGCTTCCCTTCCTACTGAGGTTCGGCAGGAGGGTAAACACCAAGATAAAGCAGAACCTGTTCTGGGCCTTTATATACAACACCTTTGGCATACCTGTGGCGGCCGGGGTTCTCTACAAGTTCGGCATCTTCCTAAAGCCCGAGATAGCCGGTCTCCTGATGGCTCTCTCCTCTGTGAGCGTAGTACTGAACACCCTTACCCTGACCAGAAGGTTATAATACTCTCTTACGGAGGATAGGAGTTGCCCAGGGTTCTGATCACCGACCCCATAGCACCAAAGGGCATAGAGATCTTAGAGAGAGAGCCCGGCTTCGAGGTCGTCAACGATCCCGACATACCCTACGACAGGCTCCTCGAGGTCGTGGGGGACTACGACTGCATCATCACAAGGAGCAGGACACCCATAACGAAGGAACTCCTCGAGAGGGCCTCAAAGCTCAGGGTGATCGGTAGGGCAGGGGTAGGTGTCGACAACATAGACATAGAGGAGGCCACCAGGAGAGGCATACTCGTGGTCAACACACCTGGCGCCAACACCATAGGGGCTACGGAACTCACCATGATGCACATGCTGACAATCCTAAGGAACGGCCACGAGGCCCACAGATCGATGATCGACCACAGGTGGGACAGGAAGAGGTTTATGGGGGAGGAGCTCTACGGAAAGACCCTGGGGATCATAGGTCTCGGCAACATAGGTTCCCAGGTGGCAATAAGGGCCAAGGCCTTCGGTATGAAGGTGCTTGCCTACGACCCCTACATCCCGAGGGAGAAGGCGGACAAGCTCGGTGTCAGGCTCGTGGACGACCTTCACGAGATGCTAAAGGAGATAGACGTGCTCACCATCCACGCCCCCCTCACCCACGAGACCAGGAACATGATCTCAGAGAGGGAGTTCGAGATCATGAAGGAGGGCGTTTACATAGTAAACTGCGCCAGGGGAGGCATAATCAACGAGGAGGCCCTCATAAAGTACTTGGAGAAGGGCAAGGTCAAGGGCGTAGCCCTGGACGTCTACTCAAAGGAGCCCCCTCCTCCCGAGTTCATAGACAGGCTAAAGAAGTTCGAGAACGTATCCCTGTCACCCCACATAGGTGCCAACACTTACGAGTCCCAGGAGAACGTGGCCGTGATAGTAGCCCAGCAGGTCATAAAGGCCCTCAAGGGTCAGACGGTCGAGTACGTGGTGAACGCTCCCTTCCCCGATCTTTCGGTCCTCACGCTCATAAAGCCCCACCTGGACCTTGCGGAGAGGATGGGCAGGTTCATAGTCCAGTGGGCGGAGGAGGGCATAAGGGAGGTCCACATAGAGGTGAGGGGAGACATATCGGACCACTTCCAGCCCATATCCGCAGCGGTCCTAAAAGGCATACTGGAGGAGGTGGTGGACTTTCCCGTCAACATAATAAACGCCACCTACGTGGCCAGGGACAGGGGTATAAAGGTGGAGGAGATCTCTTCAGAGGAGACCCCCGACTTCAAGCACTACATAAAGGTGATCGCCAAGGGTGACGGGACGGAGAGGGTCGTGGCGGGCACGGTGCTCGAAAACCAGCTCCTTAGGATCGTCCAGATAGACAGGTACAGGGTGGACGTTGACCCTGAGGGCATACTTTTGGTTCTGGAGAACAAGGACGTCCCGGGGGTGATAGGTAAGATAGGTTCCATCCTCGGTGGGGCCAACGTTAACATAGCAGGCTTCAGGCTCGGAAGGGAGAAGAAGGGCGGTATAGCCCTCGGCATACTCAACCTGGACGATCCCGTTCCGGACCACGTCCTCGAAGATCTTCGTAGGATCCCTGAGATCCTCTTCGTGAAACAGGTGACCCTTTAGAAGTTAAATTAAGATCATGAACCTCAAAGGTCAGGAGAGGGTAAAGGAGGTCCTTGAACGGATCCAGGGGAGGGACAGGGTACCAAACGCTCTGCTGTTTTTCGGACCCCCAGGGGTGGGCAAGACGGTGGCCTCCTTGGACTTTGCGAGGGGGATCCTGTGTCTCTCATCCTTACCCTGGGGTTGCGGTGAGTGTGCATCTTGCAGACACATGGACCGTATAACCAAGACGATACTGAGTGAGGAGTGGGATGAGATCTCCCTCTACCAGGAGGAGGAGGGCAAAAGGGTCTTCCTCTATCTTATGGGAGACCATCCTGACTTCGTCTTCGTCCCACCCCACGGGAGCAGCGTCAAGATAGACCAGATAAGGGCGGTGAGAGAGTTCGCCTACTCAAAGCCTGCCCTCTCCAAGAGAAAGGTTGTCGTTATAGACAGATCGGACCTTATGACCAGAGAGTCCTCGAATGCTCTGCTCAAGGTACTCGAGGAACCTCCCGCTGGGACCCACTTCATACTCGTTGCCGAGACCAAAGAGAACCTACCTCCCACCGTGGTCTCGAGAACACAGCAGGTAGAGTTTCCTCCCCTCGACAGGGAGACCTTCACCCAGCTGGTGGACGACCCGGACCTATACGAGATCTCGGGAGGTAGCGTAACCGTAGCAAAGCTTATCAAGGAGAGATCGGACGTGCTTAACCTGGTCGATGAGTTTCTTAGCTTTGACCCCCTCAAGGTCTACGATACGGCCAAGAAGTTGGAGGACACAGACTCCAAGGGTAGGGATCTTTTCTTCTTCCTCCTTGAGGACAGGGTTTACAGGATGTTTAGGGAGGGCAAACTAAGTTATGATGATCTCGAGGTCGTCATGAGGAGGATAGCCGAGATCAGAGAGGGTCTGCCGAAGGGGATCAGGGTGGACCTTGCCCTGTACACCCTCTACACACTTATGGAGGTGAGATACCATGAATTACATAAAGGTTAGAAGCTTGGACACCAACAAGATAGGTGTCCTCGAAGACTGCGAGGAGGACCTGAGGAGGGACGACCTGGTGGTCGTCGACTCGGAGGAAAAGGGGGAGGACATAGTCAGGGTCCTCGGCCCTTCGAAGGAGGACGCATCTTCAGGCCTCAGACTCAAGTACATCAGGAAGGCTACCAAGAGAGATCTTCAGCGGATGAAGAAGAACGAGAAGGAGAGCAGGAGGGCTTACGACGTCTGCAAGGAGAAGATAAAGGAGCACGGCCTTGAGATGCACCTGCTGAAAGCTTATGTCCCCCTGAACGCCCGCAAGATATTCTTCTACTACACCGCCGAGGAGAGGGTGGACTTCAGGAGGCTCGTGAGGGACCTTGCCAAGATATTCAGAAAGCGTATAGAGATGAGGCAGGTGGGCGTCAGGGACGCTGTCCAGATCCTGGGATGGATAGGTATGTGCGGAGAGATACCCTGCTGCCTCAGGTTCATGGAGAACTTCGAGTCTATCTCCCTGAAGGACATAGAGGACCAGAACCTCCCCCTCTCACCCTCCAAGTTCACAGGGCCGTGCGGCAGGCTTGTCTGCTGTATGGCCTTTGAGAGGGAGAACTACCTGGTGAAGAACCTCTTACCACCTAAGGAGACTGAGATCTGCATAGAGGGCAAGGTGGGTAAGGTCCTCGAGGTGGATCCGATAAGGAACCTGATGACGGTAGAGTTCGAGGACAGGAAGAGGGAGATACCCCTTGATGAGCTACTTCCAAGAGGCTACGAGAGGGCCCTCAGATTTTGCAAGAGCTGCCAGGGATGTGTGTGCAGGAACGGAGAGGTGAGCGAGGAGTATGAGACTGCTTTCAGTAATTAGGGGAGAACTGAACCGGTTGTTTCTAATAGAACTCGAGGACGGGAACAGGATAGAGGCCGTCCTCTACAGGGGGGATACCCTCTGCGTGTCCACCCAGGTCGGGTGTCCTGTGAGGTGTGCCTTCTGTGCCTCTGGAAGGGAGGGTATGATCAGGAACCTCACCTCCCAGGAGATAGTGGGCCAGTATGAGTTGGTGAGCAGGCTGGTGCCGATCAGAAGGATAGCGATGGCAGGCATAGGGGATCCCCTTCTGAACTGGACCAACGTAAAGGAAGCTTTCTGGGACCTAAAGAGGAGGAACCTGAAGGTCTCCTTCTACACGACAGGTTTCCCTCCCGATAGGCTGAGGGATCTACTCCAACTACCCCACTCCGGGGTGACGATCTCGATCCACTCCACCGATCCCATAACCAGAGACCTGATCATGCCCCACGCGGGCGATGTACAAAGTATCATCCAGGTGCTGGAGGAGGTCCTCCCGCGGATGTCGATCAGAAGGAGGAGAAAGGTGAGCCTCGCCTACATGCCCCTAAAGGGTGTGAACGACTCAGACCGGGAGGTCCAGAGGATAGGAGAGATCGCAAGACGCCTTGGCGTGGGTGTAACCCTGCTTTACTACAACAGGGTGAACGACATGGAACCCGTGGACCCAGCCCAGTACGAGCGCATATTTCTCAAGATCAGGTCCATGGGTGTGAGGGTAACCCTGTCCACACGCTTCAGGAAGGACAAAGTAGGTGGCTGCGGCACCTTAGTAGCGAACAGGGAGGTGAGGGCATGAAGGTAGTTGCGGTGGGTGGCGGAACAGGGCTCTCAACGCTTCTTAGGGGTCTAAAGAGAGAGGTGGGTGAGACGATAACGGAACTCACGGCGATCGTCACGGTGGCCGACAGCGGGGGAAGCACAGGGAAGATAAGGAAGATCTACAACATACCCGCACCGGGAGACATAAGGAACTGCATAGTGGCCCTCTCCGACAGTGAGGAGATAATGCAGGACCTCTTCCAGTACAGGTTCAAGGGTGAGGGTCTGGAAGGCCACGCCTTCGGAAACCTCTTCCTGACAGCTATGACCGAGATAACCGGGAGCTTCCTCGAAGCGGTCAAGATAACAAGCAGGATACTAAGGACCAAGGGCGAGATAATACCGTCCACTGTCAGCGACGTTCACCTAATTGCCAAGTTTTCCGACGGTGAGATCGTTCAGGGGGAGGAGCAGATCACCGAGTACGGAAAGGATAAGGGCGTTAGGATAGAGGACATATGGATAGACCCCAAGAACGCTCAGGCGCCCATAGACGCAATAGGATCCCTCGAGACAGCGGACCTCATCCTCTTCGGCCCTGGCAGCCTGTTCACGAGCATAATACCCAACATGCTGATCGAGGGTATAAGGTCGGCCGTGAGGAGGAGCTCAGCCCTCAAGATCTTCATAGTCAACGCTATGACCCAGCCGGGGGAGACGGACGGATTCACCGCTTACGACCACTACCGAACCTTCCTGAGGTTCTCAGGACTCGACAGGGTGGACGTGGTCATAGTCAACACCAGGATGCCTTCCTCTTCCCTTCTGAAGAGATACCTCGAACAGGGCCAGGAGCCCGTGGTTCCAGACGTGGGAAGGATAGCCAAGGAGGGGCCTTCGGTATACGCCGAGGACCTGATCGGGGAGCAGGAGAGCTTCGTGCGCCACGACCCAAACAGACTTACCGACCTCATACTCAGGATAGCCCAGGATGAGATACTTTCTGGAATTTGACACCTCCCGCCTTCCGGAGGACAGATCCGAAGTGGTCATATGTGGGAGCGGGATAGGAGGTCTGACCACCGCGATAGTTCTCAAAGAACTGGGTTTCAACCCTGTGATACTGACCAGAGGTGTTGGTAACACCTACTACTCCCAAGGTGGTATAGCAGCTGCCGTCCATCCCCAGGACAGCCCCCACGCCCACTTCATGGACACCATAAGGGCAGGTAGGTACCTCAGCGACGAGAGATCTACCTGGATCCTGGTGGAGGAAGGTGTTCTGAGGATAGCTGACCTGGAGAGGTGGGGTGTCACCTTCGACAGGAAAAACGGTGAGTACGATACCACATCGGAGGGAGGCCATTCCTTCAACCGTGTCCTCAAGGCTAAAGACTTCACAGGGAGGGAGATATACACCAAGCTCCTTAAGAGGGTAAGTGATCTGGAGATCCCCATTATCCAAGGAGATCTTCAGGAGATAGTGGGTGAGGAGAAGGTAGAGGGTTTGGTGTACGCATCAGGAGGGAGCCTCAGGTTTCTCAGGACCGGCGCTGTGGTCATGGCAACCGGAGGAGCAGCCTCCATGTTTCTTTACACCTCCAACCCATCCAAGGTTAGAGGGGACGGTATAGGCATAGCCTTCAGGGCCGGTGTCCCCGTTAAGAACCCTGAGTTCATCCAGTTTCATCCTACCGTCCTGGAAGGGACCAACTTCCTGATCTCGGAAGCTGTGAGGGGTGAGGGGGCTATCCTTGTTGATTCTGAGGGAAACAGGTTCGTGGACGAGGTCCAGCCAAGGGACGTGGTGGCAAGGGCGATATACGCAAAGATAAAGGAGGGGAACAGGGTGTTCCTGGACATGCGCCCTATCCTGTCGAGGGGTGTGGACCTCCAGGATAGGTTCCCCACGATCGTAAGCTTCCTGCAGGAGAGAGGGATAGACCCCTACAGGGATCCGGTCCCCGTGGTTCCCGCAGCCCACTACTACATAGGCGGCCTTGAGGTGGACACCTTCGGGAGGACCTCCTTCCCAGGCCTTTACGCCGTAGGGGAGTGTACCTGCACCGGGGTCCACGGGTCGAACAGACTGGCCTCCAACTCCCTGCTGGAAGGGGTCGTCTTCGGCTACAGGACCGCCTACAGGGTCTACCACGACATAAGGTACCTGAAGGTCAGCGGATCCAGGTTCAGCAGCAGGTCAGGAGGCAGCGGGGAACCTCCGGTCACCTTTGAGGACCTCAAAAAGATCATGTGGGACCGGGTGGGCCTCGAGAGAAACGGCGAGGACCTATCGAAGGCGAAGGAGACGATCAAGAACTGGATAAAGTTAGCCTTAGGATCCAGCCCCACGCCCTCGAACAGGCAGATCCTCGACATACTCCTCGTTGCCCTGCTGACAGTGGAGGGGGCACTCCTCAGGAAGGAGAGCAGGGGAGTCCACTACAGGTCCGACTACCCCTACGAGAGGGAGACCTTCAGGAGGGACACCCTCATCAGCAGAGAAATCTTAGATCTCTGATCCAGATCATCTTGACAAATAATATCATTTGAAAAAAATTTTCAATAACGAAAAATTCAAAGGAGGTGTAACCATGGAAGCGGTCAGAGTGGGCCAGAGGGTTCCCGATTTCGAGATGGAGGTCTATCTTCCAGAGGAGAGATCCTTCGGCAAGATAAGGATCTACGACATCCTCAGAGAGGGAAAGTGGGTAGTCCTCTTCTTCTACCCGGCGGACTTCACCTTCGTATGTCCTACCGAGCTGGCGGACCTTGCGGATCACTATGAGGATCTTAAAGGGATGGGTGTCGAGGTGATCTCCGTATCCACAGACACGAAGTTTGTGCACCTCGCCTGGCAGACCTCGGAGAAATTACTTGAGAACGTGAGGTTCCCGATGGGTGCGGATCCTACCGGTAAGGTGTCCAGGATCTTCGGCGTGTACGACCAGGAGACGGGACTCGCCCTCAGGGGAACCTTTGTGATCAATCCCGATGGTATTCTGGTCGGTTCGGAGGTAAACTACTACAACGTGGGAAGGAATGCGGAGGAGCTTCTCAGGAAGATGAGAGCAAACATATACCTGATGGACCACCCAGAAGAAGCCTGCCCCGCAAGGTGGCAGCCAGGTGAGAGGACCCTGAGACCCTCCGAGAGGATAGTCGGAAAGGTTTACGAGGCGTTAAAATACTAACTGTCCGAGGGGAAAAGGCATGGATGTTGAGTTCGGACTAACTTACCAGCCTGAGGAGACCTACGACGTGATAATAATCGGAGCTGGGCCGGCAGGGACCTCGGCTGCTATATACACGGCGAGGGCAGGTCTTAGCACCCTCGTCCTCTACAGAGCGGAGGCCGACGGCGCCCTTGGTGTCACCCAGCAGATAGAGAACTACCCTGGGGTCCCCGGTCCCATCTCCGGTTACGATCTCCTCAAAATTATGAGAGATCAGGCTAAAAGCTTCGGTGCCAAGTTCGTGAGGGGAAAGGTGATAGCCACGGACCTCTCGGGTGAGGTTAAAAAGGTCTTTACCATAGATGGAAGGGAGTTCAGAGGGAGATCGGTGATAGTGGCCTCCGGTGCTATGGAGAGAGCAAACAAGTTCAAAGGTGAGGAGGAGTTTTTGGGAAGGGGGGTATCTTACTGCGGTGTCTGCGACGCTGCCTTCTTCAAGGACCAGCCCGTAGCCGTTATAGGTGAGGATGACTACGGCATAGAGGAGGCTGAGTTCATAGCCAGGTTTGCCAGCAAGATATACTTCGTGGTTCCAACAAGCAGGATAAAGGCTCCCCCTAAGGTCATAGAGGAGTTCAACAAGCTGAAGAACGTGGAAATCTTGCTAAGACACAGGGTCTTAGAGATAGTTGGCGACAAAACGGTTAAAGCCCTTAAACTTAGAGATCTCAACGAGAAGAAGGAAAAGACCCTTGAAGTCAACGGCGTCTTCATATTCCTCGGAGGGACGAAACCCTCGGTGGACTTCCTCATGGGTCAGGTGGACATGACCGAGGGGGACTGCATAGTGGTGAACGAGGAGATGATGACCTCAGTCCCGGGCGTCTTCGCAGCGGGGGACGTCCTGTGCAACGAGGTAAAGCAGGCGGTGGTAGCAGCCGCCATGGGCGTAAAAGCTGCCCTCGCGGTGGACAAGTATCTGAACAAGAAGTCTAAGATAACCCCCCAGTGGTAGCTATACGGTAGCCACCTCCTGAGGTTTCGGTAGCCAGGGCTCTATACCCTGTTCCTTTGCCCACTGGTTGGCGAGTTCGTAGGCGGCCTTTGCGGTGTTTATGTTCTTCTCTATGAGTTCGAGCTTCTT
>WFOY01000101.1 GCA_015487835.1 Aquificaceae bacterium | reverse complement strand
TTGCCATCCTTCTGGGTATAGCCACAGGTATAGTCTTCCCCTCTCTCGGAAGGGAGATAAAGATAGTGGGAGACGTGTTCCTGAGCCTTCTCAAGATGATAATAGTTCCTCTGGTCTTTACGTCCGTCTTCGTAGCTATGCTCGGTCTCGGCAGCCTGAGGAAGTTCGGAGACATGGGCGTAAAGACCGTAACCTACTACGTGGTTACCACCAGCTTCTCGGTTCTTGTGGGTCTCGTGCTGGTCAATCTCATAGACCCTGGAAAAGGGAGCGGGTCAGGTCTGCCGGAACCGCAGGGTGGCCTGGAGATAAAAAAGCTCACCTTTGAGGACATAGTTTGGAACATCATACCCACCAACCCTATAAAGAGCTTCACCGAGGGTCAGGTTCTCCAGATAATCTTCTTCGCGATCCTGTTCGGTCTTGCCACGCTAACCGTCAGCAAGAGTAAGATGGACCACATACTCAACCTCTTCGACGGGCTGAACGAGGGCCTTATAAACCTAACCAGGTGGGTTGTAAAGCTCACCCCCGTGGGGGTCTTTGCCCTCGTTTCCTACATGGTGGCCAGCGTGGGTGTGGATGTATTACTTTCGCTCTGGGAGTACGCCCTAACCGTGGTCCTGGGTCTTGGGGTTCACGCCTTTATAACGCTTCCCCTGATAGCTTTCCTATTCGGTAGGTACAACCCTTACTCCTACTTCAGGAGTATAAGAGAGGCCCCCCTCCTCGCCTTCTCCACAGCCTCAAGTGCGGCCACCCTTCCCGTATCCATGCAGGTTGCTGAGGAGAAGGGGGGCGTTAGGAAGGAGACAGCGGGCTTCGTCCTCCCCTTGGGTGCGACCATAAACATGGACGGGACAGCCCTGTACGAGTCTGTGGCGGCTGTATTCATAGCCAACCTCTACGGGATAGACCTCTCCCTATCCCAGATGGTTATGATCTTTCTGACGGCCACGCTGGCCTCCATAGGGGCCGCCGCCATACCGGGTGCCGGCCTCATCATGCTGGCCCTTGTGCTCAGCTCCATAGGCGTCCCCTTAGAGGGTATAGGCATAATCATAGCTGTGGACAGGTTCCTGGACATGCTGAGGACCGCCGTCAACGTCTGGGGAGACCTAAACGGTGCAAAGATAATAGACAGGTTCGTGAAGTAAATTAAAAGTATGAGCCTGAAGGAAAAACTGGTAAAGAAAGGAGAACACATATGGAGTCTTCCCGCCGGAACCCTTGAGGAGCAAAAGGTTCCTGTGGTTCTCTACCTGAGCGACAAGCTCTTCGAACTCCTTGAGGAGGAGGCTATAAAGCAGGCTGCGAACGCAGCCTCTCTTCCCGGAGTGGTAAAGGCCATATACGTTATGCCCGACGTCCATGTGGGTTACGGCTTTCCCGTCGGAGGTGTGATGGCCACGGACACGGAGGAGGGGATAATAAGCCCCGGAAGTGTGGGCTACGATATCAACTGCTTACCTGAAGGGACAGAGATACTTTCAGAGCACGGATACAGGTTCAGGATAGAAGATTTCAACGGAGAGAAGCTTGTGGGTGTCTCCAGCGATCTTATCTCCAAGAGTGTCCAGCCTGTACTTCTATTCAAAAGGAAGGAAAAGAGGCTACTTAGGATAAAAACCAAACTTGGCTACGAGATAACCCTCACACCTGACCACCCGATACTTACACCGGACGGTATGAAGGAGGCACGTCTTATAGGTGTAAACGATAAGGTGGCCATTTATCCTTTTAGAGGTGTCCTATACGAGAAACCTGAAAGGTTCTTGATCGTAGAAACCACAGGAAATCCGTACCATGACAGAGAGCTGTCAAAGAGAGGTCTGCTTCCTCTTTATTCAGACAACGACAAACTTCCCATACTTCTGAAGATCATGGGCTACACGACCGGTGATGGCAATCTCGGGAAGACCAGAGTGAACCTATATGGATCTAAGGAAGATCTGCTCAGAGTCGCTGAGGACGTCAGAAAACTGGGTTTCTCAGCCTGTGGTGTTTACACAAGGAGGAAAAAGACAAGGATCAGAGGTAAGACCTACACTACGGAAGAAAACTACCTGTACATACCTTCCAAGTCCTTCGTGTCTCTGCTACGCTGCCTGGGGGTTCCCTACGGTAAGAAGACCGTTCAGCATTTTGAAGTTCCAAAGTGGATATTCAAACTTCCTAAGTGGATGAAGAGGCTTTACCTCGCAGGTTTGTTCGGATCCGAGATGAATAAACCCATGACCTTCAACGGGTACAACTTTACAAACCTTACCTTCTCCATGAGCAAGCATCCCGAATATGCAACCAGTGGACGTAGGTTCGTGGAACAGATAGCGGACTTACTCAACGATCTTGGTGTGCGGACCCAGGAGATCGAGGAGTTTATAGAAGGAAAGAGTGTAAGGCTTAGGCTTAGTATATCTATGGAAGAGGAGAACCTACTCAAGTTTTTGGAGGAAGTCTCCTATGAATATTCCAACTATAAGGAGAGGCTTTCCAGACTCGTTTCCGCCTATCTGAGGTATAAGAAGGTTTTAAGGGAGGTAAGGCGGGAAAAAGAAGAAAAGGCCCGCCTTTTGAAGGCATCGGGCATGGGTGTTGACGAGATAGCGGACAGACTGAAGATAAACAAACGCTTCGTTGAGAGGAGTGTGTACGGAAGCAGGACCCACGTGAGGATAGGCAAGGATGCACTCAC
>WFOY01000100.1 GCA_015487835.1 Aquificaceae bacterium | reverse complement strand
CTCTTTAGCTCTCCTGAAGGCTTCGAGGAGGTCTTTTCCGACGGCGACCCCGCAGGGGTTCATGTGCTTCACGATAACGCACACGGGTTCGTTGGGGAACTCTAAAGCTACCCTCACAGCGGAGTCAGCGTCGAGGTAGTTGTTGTAGGACATCTCCTTACCTTGGAGGATCTCAGCCTTGGCTATCCCTATCTCCTCAAAAGGATCTCCAAACAGAAACCCCCTCTGGTGGGGGTTCTCTCCGTATCTTAGCTCCTTGATCAGCCTCATCGGGAGAGTCTTTTCCTTTTCGACTTCCTCTACGCCAAAGTGGGACTTCAGGAAGTTGGCTATAACAGAGTCGTAGTAGGCGGTGTGGTTAAAGGCCTTCCAGGCGAGGTAGGCCCTGTCCTCTTCCGAGAGGTTCCCCTCCCTCACCTTCCTCGCCACCCATCCGTAGTCCTCAGGGTCCACGACCACGGTCACCCTGAAGTAGTTCTTCGCCCCCGCCCTTATGAGGGCTGGACCCCCTATGTCAACGAACTCCAAAAGATCCTTGATGTCCATATCCTCCTTCATCATCTCCTCAAAGGGGTAGAGGTTAACCACGACGAAGTCAACGGGGAGGATGCCAGCTTCCTCTATATCTTTTCTGTCCTCCTCCTCCCAGTCCCTGAAGAGAATACCCCCGTGTATCACAGGGTGGAGGCTCTTTACCCTGCCTCCCAAGATCTCTGGAAAGCCCGTGACCTTCGATATCTCCTTAACCTCTACGCCTTTTTCCTTGAGATACTTTGCGGTTCCTCCTGTTGATAGTATCTCGTAGCCGAGTTCTTGGAGGGCTTTTGCTATCTCCTCTACGCCTTCCTTCCGGTAGACGGATATTACCGCCCTCATGCCTCTATTATACTTGTAGTGATGCTGAGGTCTTTTCTCTACGAGATCTTAGAGAACGACAGGTCGAGGACCTTCATAGTCTACCAGAGCTTCTCCTTCAGCTTTCTGATGCTCTCGATAATATTCGTGATCTACGAGGAGCTGAGAGGCTTCCCCGAGGACATACACCCTCTGATAAAGGACTTCGAGCTTCTCGTCTCCGGGATAATCGCCTTCGAGTACACGGGGAGGCTCCTTTTAGCGGAGAAGAAGATCGAGTACGTACTCAACCCCCTCTCGATCGTGGACCTCGTAGCGATAATACCCTTCTTCCAGCCCTTCAGGCTCCTCAGGTTCCTCGTCATAGGTGCGAGGCTCCTCAGGATAGCTTACAGATACAAGCACTTCGCCAGGGGTATAACCTACATATTCAGGAGCATATCCTTTGAGTTTTACTTCATCTTCGCCTTCTTCACCATGTTCTTCTTCGCCTCGCTAATAATCATGTATTCTTTGGAGTCTGCCGCTGGCAACCCCAACATCAGGGACCTCTTCGACGCCCTCTACATGGTCGTCATCACCATGACGACGGTGGGTTACGGCGACATAACGCCTATAACCTGGGAGGGGAGGGTCCTCTCCATGCTCCTCGGGATGGGCGGGCTTTTCCTCTTCTCGATGACCATAGCCACGGTGAGCGCAGGTTTCTTCAGCTACGTCCAGATGCTGAGGATGGGTATGATAAGCTTTAAGGACATGAGGAACCACATAGTCATCTGCGGTTGGAACGAGACAGCCCAGGTAATAGTTGAGAACCTGAAGGGCATGGGGAGGGACATAGTCGTGATCAGCGACCACGAGGTCCCCTCCTCCGACCAGTTCCACTACAAGAGGGGAGACTTCGGGAGGGAGGACGTCCTCCTCGACGCGGGCGTAGACAAGGCCCACATGGTCATAATCCTCGCCGAGAAGCTCCCCGGCTTTACGGAGGACTCCATAGACGCGAGGACGATCCTGACTGGCATGCAGGTCAGGGACATAAACAGGGAGGCGATACTTGTCCTCGAAGTCCTCCTGAGAGAGAACGCCAAGCTCATAAAGAGGAGGAGGATAGCGGACTACATAATAATCGGGGGAGAGGTGCTGGGTGTGATAATCTCAAAGTTTGCGGAAAACAAAAGCTACGGTGAGTTCCTCAGCCACTTGGTGGAGAAGGTCAGCTTGGAGACCCTCCCTTGGGAGGAGGAATCTACCGTGGGCGATGCCGAGAGGAAGCTCGAACACAAGGGATACAGGATAGTCGGTGTTGTGAGGGACGGGAGGACCACCTTCTTCCCGAGGACCTCCTACCAGCTCAGGAAGGGTGATAAACTTCTTCTGATAAGAGAACACCCTAAGGAGGAGAGGACATGAAGAAGGTTCTGGCGGGAGTGATCGTAGCGGGGACCCTTAGCTTCGCCCAGTTCTTCGAGGGAGAGGTGGTAAAGGAGTTCGGTGTGAAGACGGGTGTGGTCTCTGTCGAGGAGACCTTGGAGGAGTTCCTCTCGGTTTACGCCTTCGTGGGTGCGGGAACAACCATGGGCTTTACCGCAGGCGCCTCCGTTGAGGTATCAACGGGGAGCAAGATGTCAGCAGGCAGAACTGTAATATACAACGCCCTTGAGCTGAACCCCTCCGTTGAGCTTACCTTCGGTGAGAACCTGAGAGGTTTCTTAGGCTTTGGGGGTTCCATAAACAGGATCAAGGACAGGGTAGGGGGTTCGGTTAACAAGGACACAAACCTCGGCCTCCAGTTCTTCATGGGTGCCAAGCTGAATCTGACACCTGTCTTCGGTATCCTGGGGGAGTACAAGGGGAAGATGTTTATGACCGGAGACTACGACGATGAGTTCGTAAACCACTTCAACGTAGGTGTTTTCTTACTCCTCAGGTGATCAGAGTCCAAAGGTGACTGGTTTCCCTCCTCCTGGGACGTCCCTGAGGGGAGGTTTGTGTCTCAGCATGTTGAGGGCAAAGTTCAGGTTGTCGTAGAGGGTTATAGAGTAGTTGTCCCAGAAAACGCACGTTCCCGCAAGGCAAAAGTATCCACCGCTCGTAGGAGCTATCTGCTCAGCTATCAAGAGGGTGTAATTGTCCATGTTGGAAACGGCGGTATCTTCCGCCCTTACGACGATTTTGATGTCGGGCATTATGGGTTTTATGGAAGCGGTGCAGGCGAGCATAACCTTTTTAACGTTCACTTCATTCTTTTCGTTCTTGTTATACCTCCTTATCTTCGATGTAACCACAAAGTATTTGTCCCATTGATGGTTGTTTTTCTCATCCGTTACTTCGTCGGGATTTAGCTCCATACCGAAGCGCCTCGCGAGAGTGTTGCAAGTGTCCGCTATCT
>WFOY01000099.1 GCA_015487835.1 Aquificaceae bacterium | reverse complement strand
GAAGCCAGGTCAGCTCTCCTTGGGCTTACAGCCCTGAACCTGGAGACGACCGAGTTCATGTTTCTGTCCGTGTAGTAAAGGAAGAAGTAGCGGTTCTCGGAAAACTTAGGGTGGAAGGCCATGCAGAGAA
Source organism: Aquificaceae bacterium (assembly GCA_015487835.1). Classification (GTDB taxonomy): domain Bacteria; phylum Aquificota; class Aquificia; order Aquificales; family Aquificaceae; genus Hydrogenivirga. The sequence goes on along the minus strand of WFOY01000099.1, from coordinate 8,211 downwards.
GTCCCATCTCACCTCCGTTCTCGACCCTGTCCCTTATGTCCAAGAACACCTCGGCCCTCTTCTGACCCACTTTGAAGGTCTTTATAACCCCCTCCTGTTCGAGGACGTAAAACCTTCCCCTCTCCACAGGGGACTCGACCAGAAAGACGGGCTTTGTAAACCTAAGACCGAAGGGGTCCCTGAGTTCAAGGGCCCATGCTACACATAGGCTAAGTAGGAAGGTCAGAACAGCTGAAGGCCGTCCCATGGCCACTTAAAATATATACCTCATGGAGGTGGGGCATGAAGGTGGCTGTCTGCAAGGAACCCAAGAAACCTCTTGTCTTTGAAGAGTGGGAAGTTCCCGATATAGGGGATGGTGAGGTTCTCATAAAGGTTCACTACTGCGGTGTGTGCCACAGCGACGTACACATAGCAGACGGTGACTGGGCAGACTGGGTGACCTACCCTACGGTCCCAGGCCATGAGGTGGCCGGTGTGGCGGTGAAGGTTGGGAAGAACGTAACCTGGATCAAAGAGGGGGACAAGGTAGGTATGCCCTGGATATACTCCTCCTGTGAGGTCTGCGATTACTGCGTTGAGGGTGACGAACCCCTGTGCCCGAACCACGAGATAACGGGAATAACCAAGCAGGGGGGATACGCTGAGTACATGAAGGCACCGGGCAGGTTCGTTACGAAGATACCTGACGACCTTGACCTGGCCCACTCGGCACCTCTCTTCTGTGCTGGTGTCACCGTTTACTCGGCACTAAAGCACCTAAACGTAAAGCCGGGTGAGACGGTTGTGGTTCACGGCATAGGTGGCTTGGGTCACCTGGCTGTCCAGTACGCCAAGGCTATGGGTGCAAGGGTTGTGGCTGTGAGCCACTCCTCCGAGAAGGAGGAGATCTCAAGGCAGATCGGAGCGGATCACTTCATAGACAGCTCGAAGACGGACCCAGCTGAGGAGATCAAAAAGCTGGGAGGTGCGGATGTAATTCTCACCACCGTTTTCAGAACTGAAGCTATCCAGCCCCTGCTGGACGGTCTTGCTCCGAGGGGAAGACTCTCAGTCGTGGGTGCGGCTCAGGAACCCTTACATGTAGCCCCCTTCGACCTGATTACCAAGCGTATTATCCTAACAGGGTCTGCTGTTGGGGGGAGGAAACTCCTCAGGGAGACCCTCCAGTTCTCTGCGGACTTCGGTATAAAGCCTATGATCGAAGTGCACCCCTTCGAGAAGGTGAACGAGGTCCTCGACAGGGTTAGATCCGGAAAGGTCAAGATCAGGGCTGTCCTGAAGATGACATAACGGTTGCGTTCCTTATGTACTCCTCACCCCAGCTGTGCATGGCGTCCAGGACCTCCTTGAGCTTCTCTCCGAGATCTGTCAGAGAGTACTCCACCTTTGGAGGGACCTGGGGGTAAACCTTCCTGCTTATGAGGCCGTCCCTCTCAAGCTCCCTGAGCTGTTTGGTCAGCATCTTCTGGGTTACACCGGGTATCGCCCTCTGTAGCTGGGAGAACCTCTTTGGACCCGAGAGGAGCTCCCTTATTATCAGCAGCTTCCACTTGCCGTTAAGGACGCTTATGGTAGCCTCCACGGGGCAGTGGAACTTGGACCTCATCGGGCACCTCCTATAGTTTCCTAAAAGTTAGTATATGACATCAGGGTAAGTTCTTGACATTTGGAAAGTGTAACCTCAAGATATAACCTGAAAACAAAGAAGGAGGTGAGGTCCATGGCGAGACTGGTCAAGTTCACCGAAAAGGGTCCCAAGAAGGTGGATGCGGGCAACGAGACCCTTTACCTCTGCATGTGCGGGCTCTCCAAGGACTTTCCCTTCTGCGACGGGTCCCATAAGAAGACCAGGGACGAGGAGGAGGGGAAGATTTACGTTTACGACGAGAACGGGAGGATAGAGATCTGAGGGACGGTAAGCCATGGTTATAAAGGGTGTAAACTTCTGGAGCTTCCTCTTCGCCAGCCAGATGGCTGGTTGGCTCATGTTCTTGGTGGATCAGATCTTCAGCGGGTGGTTCGGGCTCTTTGGGCTCTTCCCCGGGCTGAAGAGCCCCGCCTGGATAATCCAGCACCAGGTTGACTCTATACTGTTCAGCATACCCTTCGTCCTTCCATACGTGTACGGCAGGCTGCCGGGTCCAGGTATAGTCAAGGGACTCATCTACGGGGTCCTGTGGCACATCTTCGTGGTGGTGATCAGCTTTGTAGGCACTCTGGGCGGCTCCAAGTGGTTCCAGCCCATGCCCTTTAACGCCCAGGTGTCTCTTTTCCTGCTCCACCTTGTTTGGGGTGCCACTCTCGGGTTCCTGTACAGTCCCCCTGAGGAGAAGTAAACCGGTATGAGGCTGTTCCCCGCTGTAAAGACCACGGACGGTGCAGGCGTCCACCTCAGGAGATACATAGGGACTAATCTCTTGAGGGATCTGGATCCGTTCCTGCTTCTCGACGAGATAAAGAGCGGCGATCCTGAGGAGTTCTCCGGTGGGTTCCCCGACCATCCCCACAGGGGTTTCCAGACACTCACCTACATGGTGAGGGGAAGGCTAAAACACAGGGACAGCACCGGGTCAGAGGGCACCCTTGAGGAGGGCTGGGTCCAGTGGATGAACGCAGGGAGGGGCGTCATACACTCGGAGATGCCTGTGGAAGGTACCGGATCCCTCTGGTGCTTCCAACTCTGGATCAACAACCCTAGGTCCCTTAAGATGTCGGAACCCTTTTACAGGAACTTTCCAGTCAGGATCCTGGAAGCTTCAGAAGAGAGGAAGGTAATAGATCTCGTGGGCGATCCTCTGAGGAAGGAAGGTTTCTACCCGGTAACCTGTCTCCACGTTTACCTGAGGAGTGGGTCTCACTTCAGCCTGGACCTCCCGGAGGAGAACAACACCTTTCTGGCCCTTTCTGAAGGCAGGTTGAGGGCGAAAGCGGTGGAGGTCCCAAGGGGACACGTAGCTGTGACGAAGGGAGGGGTTGAGGTGGAGGCCCTTGAGGACTCAAACTTTCTTCTTTGCAGTGCCAAACCCTTGGGCGAACCCATAGTCCGGTGGGGTCCGTTCGTCATGAACACCCCTGAGGAGATAGACCGGGCGGTAAGAGATTTCAGGGAGGGAAGGTTTCAGAACTATATTAAAACCTGATGGAGAAACCCTTTGTCGACAGGGTGAAGATCCACGTAAAGGCAGGGAGAGGTGGTAACGGGGCGGTAGCCTTCCTGAGGGAGAAGTTCAGGCCGAGGGGAGGTCCTGCGGGAGGTGACGGAGGAAAGGGAGGCGATGTTATCCTGGTGGCGACCTCGAGCAAGCACACACTCCTCGACTTCAAGTACAGAAGCCACTTTAAAGCCGAGAACGGTGGGCACGGCGGAGGCAAAAACCAGAAGGGAAGGGACGGGGAGGACCTGATAATTTACGTCCCTCTTGGGACGGTTGTCAAAGATGCGGAGACGGGGGAGGTCCTCTGTGACCTCACCGAGGAAGGACAGAGGTGTGTGGTCGCAAGGGGCGGGAAAGGAGGCAGGGGAAACGCCCACTTCGCCACACCGACCAACCAGGCGCCCAGGTACGCCGAGCCAGGTGAGGAGGGTGAGGAGAGGTGGCTGATCCTCGAGGTCAAGCTAATAGCGGACGTGGGTATAGTCGGCCTACCAAACGCTGGGAAATCCACACTCATATCCAGGCTTACCAAAGCCAGGCCCAAGATAGGGGACTACCCCTTCACCACGCTGACACCCAACTTAGGAGTTCTGGAGATAGACGAGGAGAGGAGGATAGTTATAGCGGACATACCGGGCCTCATAGAGAACGCCCACAGGGGGGCGGGCCTCGGACACGAGTTTCTGAGGCACATAGAGAGGACCAAGTTGATCCTCCACCTCATAGACATCTCGGACTTCAGGGAAAAAGACCCCATAGAGGCCTTTGAGATAGTGAACAGGGAGCTTAAGCTTTACAGCCCCGACCTCGCCAAGAAGCCCCAGATAGTTGTGGGGAATAAGATAGACGCCCTCTCGGACAGGACCTACCTGGAGCATCTGGAGAAAAAGTTCAGGGATATGGGGTACGAGTTCTACAGCGTATCGGCCCTCACGGGGGAGGGTCTCGAGGACCTGAAGGAGGTCCTCTGGAGGAAGCTGGAGGAGATAAGGTATGCGGAAGCTGGGAAGGTATAGGTTCTCCTTCGACACCTGGAGGATCCTGGAGATGGACGACCTCCAGCTGGAGGAGTCGGAGGAGATAGGGTCTCTGGAGGTGGAGACCAAGGACTGGAGGCCCATACAGGGAGAACCTGGGGAAGGTATAAGGGTGGCCTTCGTGGACGGTGTTAGGAGAACGGAGAACCTCGTCTACCTTGAGGGAGATGACGGGAGCTTCTCCCAGGGCGCCTTCGTTTCCATAGGCGTCGGTTCTCTTGTGCTCACCCTAGGAAAGACCAACCCTGCCGAGGAGGCCTTTAAGGGTATCCGGGTGGAGAGGTTCCTCTTCGTGGAGAAGGGGACGGACCTAGAGGAAAAAACCCTCAGGTTCAGGTTCGGGGATACGTCTCTTGAGTTCTCGGTGAGGGAAGCCGAGGGAGACCTTTCGCCTTACGTAAACAAGGTGATGGGTAGGATGGAGGCAGAGGTGGCGGAGAAGGTGTTCAGGGAAGAGAGGCCTGGCCTCCTCATAACCGACGGGACGATCCACTACACCACCAAGATAAAGAACCTACCCTTCGTGGGTTACATAAAGAGGCAGAAGAACCTCTACCTGTACCCGGAGAACACCTGGATCCTGAGGGAGATGAAGGTTGGGGAGAGGACACCTCTTATACTGGTTCACTCCCAGCCAACGATGGAGAGGGACAGGACCAGGTCCTTCGACAAGCTGACCTGGTACGTGAGGATAAGCGAAAACGAGGGCCTGAGCGGTATAGCCAGGCTGGAGGTCCCAGCTGGCATAGGGTTGAAAAGGGCCGTGGAGATAGCCAACCTCACAGCCTGGATGGTGCCCAGGCTCGCCTCCACCGAGTTCACGGACAGGAGAGCACCCCAGAACCTTATCCCTATAAAGTACCTGGAGAACACCCTCAGGCACAGGATAGGCAGCCAAGCTCTGATCAGGAGGATAATAATCGATCAGATGTTCAAGCTATGAGGTCCTTCAGTTTCTTAAGGTCCTCTACGAACTCCCCTTCGGCCCTCGGGTTCCTCAGGATGTAAGCGGGGTGGTAGGTCAGGAACACCTTTATCTTGGGATCGTAAGGGTAGGTGAACACCTTTCCCCTCACCTTGGTTATGGGCATGTTCTTTCCGATCACACCCTCACCTGCGGTGGACCCTAAACAGCATATCACCTTTGGCTTTATTATCTCTATCTCCTTCCTCAGGTAAGGGAAGCAGGACCTTATCTCCTGAGCGGTCGGTTTTCTGTTCTCGGGAGGCCTGCACTTGCACACGTTGGTTATGTAAACATCCTCCCTCCTCATACCCATAACTTCCAAGATCTTTCTGTTCAGGTACCTGCCCGCCCTACCCACGAAGGGTCTTCCCTGGGCGTCCTCCTCCTCCCCCGGAGCCTCGCCCACGAAGACTACCGGAGAGTCAGGATTTCCGTCCCCGAAGACCACCTGGGACCTGCTCCTGTGAAGAGGGCACTTGGTACAGTCCTTGAAGGACATGAAGTGGTCCTGGAGGATCTTACCTTTGTATTGATCCACCTTCACAGTCTCTTTTGAGCTTTGGGGTTTCTTCCTGGCCTTCTTCGTTAGGAGGTATATCTCACCGAAGCCTATATCTTCAAGAGCCCTGATCGTCTCCTCTACACCCATGTTCAGACTCCGAAGACCTCCACCTCCTCCTCCCTGAACTTCCCATCGACAAGCTCCCAGCTCCTGTAGGAGACAGCCCTTCCCTTCTGGACAGAGACTATTATGTAGGAGAAACCTTCAAAGGCTCTCTCCTCATCGAACTGGGAGGGTCTGTCCGGGTGGTCCGGGTGCGAGTGGTAGACACCCACTATCTCAAGACCGAACTCCCGTGCTTTGTCCTCCGCCTTCATGTAGTCCTTGGGGTCTATCTCGTAGCGGTCGTTCTTGCGCTCCTTGTTGGCGTTCGGTGTCTCGTAGGACCCGAAGACCACACGAACGTCTCTCTGGATCTTGCCGAGGAGGAGGCCGCAGGTCTCGTAGGGGTAGTCCCTCTCAGCCTGGGCAAGTATCCTGTCGAGGGCTCTCTTCCTTATCCTGAGCATAAGAAAAAATTATAAAAAGGAAGAGGAAGGGGAAAGAGGGAGGGGGTATGAGGGGTTTTCAAGAGATGTTATTCTCTATCTCTACGCTAACGGCATCGCAGACAGCGTTGTTTATATCGAACGTGCTGGGATCACAGTGGACTTCGACTCTCATTCCATTGGTTATCGATATAGCCTGCTGATCGTAGTTAACCGTGAATGTCATACCGTGATCCATCTGGAGCGTGAACTGTGAACCGTTCAGGTTCGTGACCGTTCCCTCTATCTCCCAGTATTTGTTAGTACGAACCATGTGATCCTCCATCTCCTCAGGTTCTATTTCTTCTATTTCAAAGGCTACTCTGCACTGCTGAGTGTTTACATCGACTACTACTGTTGAATTCCCATCCCCATCACTGTCGTGGATCTCAAAATCGAGGGCGACTTGGTTGTTCACATCTGGTTGAACGACAAGACCACCGTCCTCAACCTGAACAGTTACATCACAGGTTTGGTCATTGCAGGAAACCTGCATGTCATCCTCCCAGTCTGGAAGCGTTGGGTCTATCTCACATGTAACACTCCCGTTAACATTAACCTGTTTATCCATGACTATGGTGAACTGGGTATACACACCCGCTTGGCAGTTAGACACATCTACGAGGCGCATAGAGTTAGCAAGCTGAACGAGGTCCATGGTCATACCGTTTGAATACGTGAATAGCGTGCATGACAACCCTGCAGAAGGGTTTTCCATTCTAACCTCTCTGATGGTTACATACATGGACGCTATCTGTGGATCATGAGCATCTGTTATTGCGAAACTTACCGTCCCGCTCTGGGTACCTCCTCCACCTCCACAGCTGTAGACTAAGATCCCGGATCCAACAACAGCGCCGAGGAGAGCCAGCTTCTTCTTCATCCTTGCTACCTCCTTTCGTTCTGTTAGGGAAGTTAACACCCGAAGGTTACCTTATCGTTACCTTAACGGAGAATACGCCTTCCCGGTAGCTGTGCCTCACCTCCCACCCCATCTCCTCCGCCAGCTTCTTGACTATGGAGAGTCCAAGGCCCAGACCCCTCTGGGACTCCCTGTAGTATCTCTCGAAAACCTTGGAGGGGTTTTTGAGGGGTTTGGAGGAGTTCTCAACGAGGAAGGTTTTGTCCTTTAGGACCACCCTCACCCAGCCGTTTCTTACGTTGTGTTTGAAGGCGTTGCTGAGGAGGTTCTCAACTATCCTCCTCCAGGCGTTCCTGTCCGCTTTTGTCTTCAAGTCCTCAGCCTCCAAGGACACCTCCACGTCCGGGTAAAGGTTTCTGAGGTTTTCTATCTCCTCGAGGAGCGTTTCCTTTAGGTTTACCTCCTCCATCCTGAGTTCGGCCTTGGTGAGGAGAGGTCTCAGGTTCTCCTGGAGGGCTGTTATCTGTTTCAGGGCGGCCATGGACCTCTCCACCTCCTCGCCTTTGTACTTCTTCCCGATCAGCTTGAGGTTCACGAGTAAGCTCATCACAGGCGTGTTGAGGTCGTGGATTATGTCCTTGGTGACCTCCTCTATCATGGTGAGCGCCTTCCTGAGAGGGTTTATCGAGTAAAGGGCGAAGGCAAGGGATATGAGAAGTGAGAAGAGGGAAGAGAAAAGGAATATGAGAAATGTTTTAAAGGCTATCGTGTTTCTGTCGAATTCGAACCTGTACCAGGGATAGTAGATTAGGAGTGCGTCCTCCTCAGAACCGGGAACGGGTATCATTATGCTGAGTCCTCCGGCAGTTTCCATTAGCTCGTAGAACCGGTTTCCGTAAACCTTTGCGGGGACTACATCTATCCTGAACTTCTCTCCCTTGAAAGTGTAGCTGTAATTCTTCATCTCCAAAAAGATCCTCTCCTTCAAGTCGGTCATCTCGATCCTGTAAATGAGGAAGGATATAGCTCCTAGGAGTATCTCTATCGTGAGGAAGAAGAGGAGGAAGCTCTTTATGAGTGCCTCCCTCTCGTAGGAGG
>WFOY01000098.1 GCA_015487835.1 Aquificaceae bacterium | reverse complement strand
GCCTACTACGAAACCTCCTATGTGGGCGTACCAGGCCACACCCCCAAACCCCACCATGGGTAGTGAGACTATCCCGTTGACTATCTGGATCAGGAACCAAAGCCCTATGAATATGAGGGCTGGTATCTCCACGAAGGTCAGGAAGAAGAAGACGGGAACAAGGGCAAGGACCCTCGCGTGGGGGAACATCCTCATGTAGGCGCCCAAGACACCGCTCACGGCACCGCTCGCCCCCACCATGGGGACGGTCCCGCCACCGAACAGAAGGCTAACGGAGGTCTGGGCGAGGGCTGCACCCAGACCACAGGTTATGTAGAAGACTATGTACCTGAACCTTCCAAGTCTGTCCTCCACGTTGTCCCCGAAGACCCAGAGGAACCACATGTTCCCTATTATGTGGAACCAGCCCCCGTGGAGGAACATGTGCGTGAACAGGGTGTAAGGCCTCTCCAAGATCTCCACAGGTACGAGGCCGTACTTCCTTATGAAGACCTCGAAGGCACTTACGGGACCTTCTACGGTGAGTATTATCCGGTCCGAGATTCTCCACTCGTGGATCCAGACCAGCGAGCAGATCAGTATTATGGACACGTTAACAACAGGGAAGCTCCGTGAGGGGTTTATATCCCTAATGGGTATCATCCTATCCTCTCCTGAGGCTCATATAATACTACAAACGGGAGGAAAAGATGACGGACCCTGAGAGGATGAAGAAACTTGTAGAGAAGGCAAAGCTCGTTGACGAGAACGTTCAGATAAACTTCGTCATACTTGACCTGAAACCCAAGTGGATGAAGTGCAGGAGGACTAAGAGGCTCGTCTTCCAGTTCCACAAGCTGGGTGACGCCGAGAACAGGACCGCCTGCGGCAAAGATCTGGAGGAGTACCAGATACTTCCAGACAGGCAGGAGAACCTGGTCATAACCCAGGTGAACATGATGATAGGAGGCCTTGGACTGCTCGTCTTCTTCGATCTGTGTCCGGACTGCTTCGGGTCTGTGAACAGATGCACCCCCATAGAGGAGAGCAAATGATGTATGATTATATTAGAATTTTCGAATGAAGGAGGTAAGGGTATGAGAAAGCTGGTGGTCGTCCTGGCTCTTATAGGGGGAAGTGTCTTTGCAGCTGACGGGGCAGCGATCTTCAAGGCAAAGGGTTGTGCCTCCTGTCACCAGCCCAACGCTGATACGGTAGGCCCGGCGCTCAAGAAGATGGCCCAGGCTTACAGCGGCAAAAAGGACCAGCTGATCAAATTTCTGAAAGGTCAGGCGGACCCCATAGTTGACCCAGCCAAGTTCGCCATAATGAAACCCCAGCTCACTCTGATCAAGAACCTCTCCGACGAGGAGCTTTCTGCTCTTGCCGATTATATACTCAGCTTCAAGTGATCACCTCCGGGGGCCTCCTGCCCCCGTGAACACCGAACACCACCTATAATATTCCCCCATGGTGGAGAACTTGGGTGATTTCAGAAGAGACAAGTACTGTGGTGAGATCTCCCTCGAGGATGTCGGGAGGGAGGTTCGCATCTGCGGGTGGGTCCACAGGGTAAGGAACCACGGCGGGGTGATATTCATAGACCTCAGAGACAGGGAGGGGATAGTCCAGGTGGTCGTCGAGGAGGCAAAGGATCCGGAGGTTTACGAGAAGGCCGACAGTATAAGACCGGAATGGGTGATAGGTGTGAGGGGCGAGGTGAGAAGGAGACCTGAGGGCACCGAGAACCCCAAGCTTAAAACCGGTTACGTGGAGGTAAGGGCTAAGGAGATAAGGGTGTTCAATACCTCCGAGGTCCCTCCGTTTCCGGTGGATGAGGAGACCCACGTCTCCGAAGAAACCAAGCTGAGATACAGGTACATAGACCTCAGACGAGAGTCCATGAAGGAGAACCTCATGTTCAGACACAGGTTCTACCAGATCACGAGGAGGTTCTTCGAGGAGGAGGGCTTTGTCGAGATAGAGACCCCCTTCCTAACCAGGTCCACCCCTGAGGGTGCGAGGGATTTCATAGTCCCTTCGAGGCTCCATCCAGGGAAGTTCTACGCACTCCCCCAGTCACCCCAGCTTTTTAAGCAGATCCTTATGATCGCCGGGTTCGACAGGTACTTCCAGATAGCGAGGTGCTTCAGGGACGAGGACCTCAGAGCTGACAGGCAGCCCGAGTTCACCCAGATAGACTTCGAGATGTCCTTCGTGAGAGAAGAGGATGTTATGGAGGTGGCCGAAAAGCTTGTGGTCAGACTCTTTAAGGATCTTCTGGACATAGACCTGAGTAGGCCCTTCGACAGGATCACCTACGAGGAGGCTGTCTCCAGATACGGGACCGACAAGCCCGACAGGAGGTTCGGTCTTGAGCTTGTGGACCTCACCGACCTGTTCAAGGAGAGTGAGTTTAACGTCTTCAGGTCTGCGGTGGCCTCAGGTGGTGTTGTCAAGGCCATAAACCTGAAGGGAAGGAACCCCTCCAGGAAGGATATAGACGACCTCACCGTCTTCGTCCGGGGACTGGGTGCGAAGGGCCTTGCCTGGATCAAGCTGGACCAAGGTAAGGTGACCTCACCCATAACCAAGTTCCTCTCCCAGGCTGAGATAGAAGGAGTCCTAAGGAAGATGTCCGCCGAGGAGGGGGACCTCATACTCTTCTCGGCCGGATCCTGGCAGGAGGTCCACAGGATACTGGGGGCTCTTAGAACGCACCTTGCGGAGAAGTACGATCTTGTGAACGGGTCAGGGTGGGACGTCCTCTGGGTGGTTGATTTCCCTCTGATGGAGTGGGACGAGGAGGAGGGCAGGTTCGTATCCCTTCACCACCCCTTCACAGCCCCGAAGGAGGGGGACGAGGAGAAGCTTAGGGAGGCCCTAAAGGTGGAGGACCTTGAGGAGAGGAAGAGGATAGTCCACAGCGTCAGGGCGAGAGCCTATGACCTGGTCATAAACGGTGAGGAGGTGGGTGGAGGTTCGATACGTATCCACAGAAGAGACATACAGGACTTGGTCTTCAGGCTCCTCAACATAAGTGAGGAGGAGGCCCAGGAGAAGTTCGGCTTTCTGCTCGAGGCCCTGAAGTTCGGTGCACCGCCCCACGGGGGTTTCGCCTTCGGTCTCGACAGGATGGTGGCCCTCATGAGGGGCCTCGACTCCATAAGGGACGTAATAGCCTTTCCAAAGACCCAGAAGGGCATATGCATGCTCACCTCGGCCCCGGACAGGGTGACACCTGATCAGCTGAGGGAGGTTCACATAAAAGTAGTGGAGTAACTTATGAAGGCTATCTCGGTCATAGGTTCTTCCACGGCTACGGAGGAGGAGTACGAGGTCGCCTACGATCTCGGAAAGGAGCTTGCGAGAAGAAACATAGTCGTTATATGTGGCGGCAGGACCGGTGTTATGGAGGCTGTGTGCAAGGGTGCCAAGGAGGAGGGAGGGCTGACGATCGGTATCATGCCCTCCTACGACGGACACGAGGCCAACCCCTACGTGGACATAAAGATAAACACGGGAATGAGCTGGAACAGGAACCCCATAGTGGTGGCGAGCGGTGATATGGTGGTAGCCGTGGGTGGCCACTGGGGAACCCTGTCGGAGATAGCCTACGCCCTCATATTAGAGAAGTTCGTGGTCGGCTACAGAACCCACAAAATAGAGGGGGTGAAGATGGTTGGGTCCCTGGAGGAGATCCTTAGGGAGGTGGATGGTTTTTACTCCTCCCGTTGAAAAAGGGAGAGGTCAGACCAAATTATTTAGGAACGGAGGAGGGTATGGACAGGAACCTTAACTTCTTAGAGGACATGCTCTTCACCACGATGTTCTCCGAGATAGAGGAGAGATACAGGGAGGTGATGGAGATATACGGGAACGATTACGAGATAGCCTCGCTGGCAGCACACCTCAAGGAGATAAGCGACACGGTAAAGGAGATATACAAGGACATACCGAACCCTGAGAAGAAGCTCACCGAAGACCACTACACAACCCTGTACCATGTCCTCAAGGACGTGAGCATGATCCTCTACGACCTGTCCATAGCGGAGGGAGACCAGCTCAGCTACGTCGTGGTACAGGCTTACAGGAAGCTGGACAACATAAATTCCCTCTTCGAGAAGCTGGTATGATCTTTGAAACGAGGGAAGAGGCTGGAAAGGTCCTCGCCGAGGATCTCAGACACAGGATACATCCTGAGGACAGACCCATAGTCCTCGCCATACCCAGGGGTGGGATACCTGTGGCCTACCAGATAGCGAGAAGTCTCAGGATCCCTATGAGCGTGGTGGTTGTGAGGAAGCTGGGCCTACCATGGAACGAGGAGGCGGGCTTTGGGGCCATAGACCCAGACGGGACGACCTACCTGGACGACGAGCTGGTGAACCACGCCAAACTCGATCCTGAAACCGTGAGAGAGATAGCGAGGCGGGAGATCGAGGAGATAAGGTCCAGGGAGAGGAAGTTCATGCCTGAGGGCTACCCTGACCTGAACGGGAGGGAGGTGATAGTGGTGGACGACGGAGTGGCCACAGGTTACACAGCTATAGCGGCCGCCGGTTTCGCCAAGAAGAGGGGAGCTAAGAAGGTGATCGTGGCCGTGCCTGTGTGTCCCAAGGAGGCCCCGAGAAGGTTTTCGGGAAAGGTGGACGAGTTCGTGTGCCACCATGCTTCGGGGGAGTTCAGCTTCGCAGTGGGTATGTTCTACAAGGACTTCCACCAGCTCTCGGACGAAGAAACCTTGGAGTACATAAGGAAGGCCAAGGAGGAGGGCGTCTTCGAACCCTGATATATTATTCTCATGAAGATACTCATGATCGACAACTACGACTCCTTCACCTACAACCTCGTCCAGTACCTGGAAACCTTAGGTGCTGATGTGATCGTGAGGAGGAACGATCAGGTCACCTTAGAGGAGATCAGAGGTATGAAGCCCAAGGGCATAGTGATATCTCCCGGACCCTGCACCCCTAAGGAGGCGGGTATCTCGGTGGACGTGATACGTGAGTTCTACAGGGAGGTCCCCATACTGGGTGTGTGTCTCGGACACCAGTCCATAGGCTTTGCCTTCGGCGGGAGGATAGTCAGGGCGAAGAGATTGATGCACGGGAAGGTCTCGGAGATAACCCACACGGGTGGGGATCTGTTCAAAGGGATCCCAAAACCCTTCAGGGCTGTCAGGTACCACTCCCTCGTCATAGACAGGGAGACCCTGCCCGACGTCCTCGAGGTAACCGCCTGGTCGGAGGACGGGGAGATCATGGGGGTTCAGCACAGGGATTACCCGCTCTACGGGGTCCAGTTCCACCCTGAGTCCGTGCTCTCCGATCACGGTATAGACATCCTCAGGAACTTCCTGGAAAGGATCTAAACATCGATAGCCTCTATGTTGTAAACCTCAAAGACCTCCTCGTGTTTCAGCAGGCCGAGGGCCTCCCTGTAGATTATCAGGTACTTCCTGACCTCTAAGGCCTCTTTCTTCTTATCCTCGAACCTGCGTCTTAGCCTGATCAGAAGTCTCATGGAGTAAAGGGGTGTTCCCCTTTCTCTCTCTAACCTTCTCCTCAGGTAAAGGAGGGACCTCCTCAGCCTGTTCAGATCTCCGATCAGCCTCTCCAGCCTCGAACCGTACTCACCCCCTACGGAGGCTATCTCCCTGATAAGTTCCTGGTCTAAGGACTCTTTGTCTATCATATAGTTTTAATCATAATCACTGGAATCACTTATGCATTAAGATCTTCCCATGGGAAAGAGGAGGATAGTCAGCCCTACGGTAACCAGGAAGGACAGACTACCTCCAGGGCAGCACTGGATCCAGTACCCCATAGTTTACGACATAGTGGAGAGGGTCCCGGACGTAGATATAAAGAAGTACAGGTTCAAGGTCTGGGGTGAGGTGGAGAACCCCTTGGAACTCACCTACGAGGAGGTGCTGAGGCTACCCTCCGTGGAGGTGGTGGCCGATTTCCACTGCGTTACCCGGTGGAGCGTGAGGGAGATCCTCTGGGAGGGTGTGCCGACCCAGGAGATAATAAAGCTGGCAAAGCCAAAGGAGGATGCCAAATACGTCTTCGTTTACTGTCTGGAAGGTTACACAACCAACCTTCCCTACGAGTTCTTCGCCAAGGAGGACTCCCTATTAGCCTACAAGATGTTTGGAGAACCCATACCCAAGGAACACGGATACCCCCTCAGGCTCGTCGTCCCCCAGCTCTACGCATGGAAGAGTGCCAAGTACGTGTGGGGTATAGAGTTCAGGAAAGAGGACAGACCCGGCTACTGGGAGGAGAGGGGTTACCACATGGTTGGGGACCCCTGGAAGGAGCAGAGGTTCTGGGGCGACTGATATAATTCCCTTTATGCTTATAACCTTCGAGGGTATAGACGGTTCCGGCAAGACAACCCAGGCCCTCAGGACCTTCAACTATTTGAAAGAAAAAGGCATTAAGGTTCACCTGTTCAGGGAGCCGGGAGGTACGGACCCAGGAGACCAGATAAGGAATCTCCTGATGAACTATGATCTGGACCCGATCACAGAACTGCTCCTATTCGAGGCGTCCAGGTCGGAGCTGGTGAGGAGAATAAGGCCTCTTCTAAAGGAGGGTAGCGTGGTCATACTCGACAGGTTTACCGACTCCACCCTCGCCTACCAAGGGTACGGCAGGGGTATGGATCTTGACCTGATCAGGACGCTGAACGACCTGGTGACAGGAGGTCTTAGGCCCGATCTGACCTTTCTCCTGGACGTGGACCCTGAGGTAGCCCTCGGAAGGGTGAGAGACCGGTCCAGGTTCGATGATCCGGACCTTCTTAGGAGGGTTAGGGAGGGTTACCTTAAGATAGCTGAGGAGGAACCTGAGAGGTTCGTTGTCTTAGACTCCAGCCTGCCGGAGGAAAAGGTCTTCAAAAGGATAGTAACAGTATTGGAAACCAGGTTTT
>WFOY01000097.1 GCA_015487835.1 Aquificaceae bacterium | reverse complement strand
GGTTCCCTGGGATCCTTCAGACTGACCACGTAAAGTATATCGTTTACAAGCTCAAGGAAGAGACCCCGGCTCCCCTCTAACATTCCCGGACCCTATTAATATATTTCGTTGTTCGGGGGTTATAATTGAACCATGGAAAACCTCCCCGACGAGAAGGGATACTTCCGGGAGTTCGGAGGCAGGTTCGTACCCGAGACCCTCATGTTCGCCCTGGACCAGCTTGAGGAGAGCTACACCAAGATAAAGGAGGATCCCAGCTTCCAAAAACAGCTGGACCACCTCCTCAGGGAGTACGCAGGAAGGCCCACACCCCTCTACTTAGCCGAGAACCTGACCAGGTACGTGGGCGGATCAAAGATATACCTCAAGAGGGAGGACCTTCTCCACACAGGAGCCCACAAGATAAACAACACCCTCGGCCAGTGTCTCCTCGCCAAGAGGATGGGTAAGAGGAGGGTGATAGCAGAGACAGGGGCAGGACAGCACGGTGTAGCCACGGCCACCGCCTCTGCCCTGATCGGTCTTGAGTGTGTGGTTTACATGGGGGAGGAGGACGCGGAGAGGCAGAAGCTCAACCTCTTCAGGATGGAACTCCTTGGGGCGGAGGTGAGGATCGTAAGGAGCGGGAGCAGGACCCTAAAGGACGCCATAAACGAGGCCCTGAGGGACTGGGTGACCAACGTGGAGACTACCCACTACGTCATAGGGTCAGTGGTAGGACCTCACCCCTTCCCCATGATAGTGAGGGACTTCCAGAGCGTCATAGGGAGGGAGACCAAGGAACAGATACTCAGGAAGGAGGGCAGGCTCCCCGACGCTGTGGTGGCCTGTGTGGGAGGAGGTTCAAACGCCATAGGCATCTTCTACCCGTTCATAGAGGACAGGGAGGTAAGGCTCATAGGTGTGGAGGCGGCGGGTCTCGGCCTTGAAACGGGCAAGCACTCCGCCTCTCTGAACTCAGGATCTGTCGGTGTGCTCCACGGTATGAAGAGCTACTTCCTCCAGGACGAGGAGGGACAGATCTTAACAACCCACTCCATATCCGCAGGTCTTGACTACCCTGGCGTTGGGCCCGAGCACGCCTACCTGAAGGAGACGGGCAGGGCGGAGTACGTAACTGCAACCGACGAGGAGGCCCTCGAGGGGTTCAAACTCCTCTCAAGGACGGAGGGCATAATACCCGCCCTCGAGTCTGCCCACGCGGTAATAAAGGCTGTGGAGATAGCAAAGGATATAGGAAAGGGGGGCATAGTGGTCGTTAACCTCTCAGGGAGAGGGGACAAGGACATGTGGCACGTTATGAAGCACCTCGGTTATGAAGTTTAAAGACCTCTCCGACTGGATCAAAAAGCTGAGGGAGGAGTCAAGGCGGTTCCCCGTGCTAGTTGAAGGCAAGAGGGACAGGGAGGCCCTCAGGAGGTACGGTGTGTTCAACGTACTGGACCTATCAGGGAAGAGGTTCGCGGACATACCTGACCTCTTGGAAGGATCCTCCGACACCGTCATACTTCTCTACGACCTCGATCCCCACGGTGAGAGGATAAACAAAAAGATAAAAGACCTCCTCACATCCCAGGGTTTCAAGGTTATAGAGGACTTCAGGGAGTTCTTAAGGTGTAAAGGTATAATTCATATTGAGGAGATCGGAGAGTATGAAGAAGGCAAAGGTCCTGGAGAAGGTCCTCGTCTACGATAAGATCCTCAGGTTCACCATAGACCTGCTCACGGGTATGAGGGAGGAGATAAGGGCGGACGTTGAAGAGGCCAAGATCATAGGAGAGTCCCTGCTCACCGAGGAGGATCTTGAGGTCCTAACCAGGTTCCTCCACAAGGTGCAGACAGATTTCATCTCCAAGCTGGACGAGACCCTTGACACCATATACGATGAGTACGAGACCTTCAATTTCGACATAGCTTTACTTTCGAACATACCTGACGAGATAGAGAGGGATATAGACAGGCTGAACCTGATAGAGAACATAAACGCAAACCTCAAAGCTTTAAAGGATCTACTTCTTAACGCATGCGGACCGGAAGCCAATCCAAGGATAGGTGCGGTGATAGCCCCTTTTAAGGTTTACTGTAAACTCATAGATCACGCCATAGAGTTCAATAGAAAATTTGAAAAAATCTAAAGAAGGGATTAAAATTAAAAAAGTAGAACTTCTGGAGGTGAAAAATTATGGCAAGAAAAGGAAGAAGAAGAGGAGGCCCCCGCTACAAGAGGGTGTCTTTATCCTTACCCAAAAGACTCTATCTCATACTAAACGGCATAGCCATGGGAGATGACAAGAAGCTAAACAGACTGATAAAGGGCATACTTGAGGATAAGCTCCAGGAGTCCACGGTAGCTGAGCTCGAGATGTACCTGAGGAAGTTAGAGGAGGAGGGCAGAGAGGAGAAGGAGGAGGCCGTTCAGGAGCAGACCTGATATATGATCCCAGACCGGATAAGGAAGCTAAAACCTTACAAAACAGAGACCTCCCGGGCCAGGGTCAGGCTCTCCTCCAACGAGCTCCCCTACGAGATACCCAGATGGCTGAGGGAGAGGATAAAAGAGGAGATAGCTAGGACGCCCTTCGAGAGGTATCCGGACCCGACCGCCGGTGAGCTCAAGAAAGCCCTCGCCGACTTTTTCGGCGTTGGTGAGGAGAACCTGGTCCTGGGGAACGGTTCGGACGAGATCATATACTACCTCTCCATCGTCGCCGGTGAAGGAGGCGTATACATACCTGTGCCCACCTTCCCCATGTACGAGATATCCGCCGAGGTCCTGGGTAGGCCCAAGGTCACCGTTATGGTCGATAGAAACTTCGACATAGATCTCCAGGAAACGCTTAGAAGGATAGAGGAAATACCCTGCTCCCTCGCCTACTTCTCCTACCCTAACAACCCCACAGGGAACCTCTTCTCCAGGGACAAAATAGCCAGCATAAGGGAGAGGGGCCTGTTCACGGTGGTGGACGAGGCTTACTACCACTACTCAGGGGAGACCTTCCTCGGAGACGCCCTATCGAGAGACGACACGGTGGTACTCAGGACCCTGTCCAAGATAGGGATGGCAGGCCTAAGAGTAGGCGTGCTGATCGCCAGGGAGGACGTGGCCAGGGAGATAGACAAGGTCCGCCTGCCCTTCAACGTAACCTACCCCTCCCAGGTCATAGCAAAGGTCATGGTCACCGAGGGCAGGGAGTTCATAGAGGAGTCTGTGAGAAAGGTGGTCGCCGAGAGGGAGAGGGTCTTCCACGAGATGAGAAACTTAGAGGGTGTAGAGGTCTTCCCCTCAGCAGCCAACTTCATACTCTTCAGAACACCCTACCCTGCCGATCTCGTCCACTCCAAGATCCTGGAAAAGGGAGTCCTGATAAGGGACATGTCCTACCTGCCAGGTCTGGACAGGTGCCTCAGGGTCAGCGTGGGAAAGCCCGAGGAGAACGACGCCTTCCTCGAGGCCCTCTACAGATCGATCAGGGATCTGGGCTGATACCTGGCCACATCCGAGAACTCGACCAGCGAGTCGTTCCTCTTAATACCGTTCCTTATCCTCAGCCTGATGGTAGGGGCACACTCATCGGCGAAGTCGGCCTCCTCCAGACAGTAGAGGGCGTAGCGGGTGATCACTGACTCAGGATCGTAAGTGGTCGTTTCGTAACCCATATCACACCCCCTTCGGTTTGTTTTTAAAGATATATCAACAACTTGTGGTTGTCAGGTTAAAATGTCGTTTTAAAAAATTTAAAACGTTTTTTGGAAGATCTAACAGATCACCTCCACCGTTGAATGGTCACCGTGCCTTCTCACAACTATCCTCTGGTGGAACCTCTCCGCCAGGTCTGGTAGGTGGGAGATTATGCCCACCATCCTGTTTATGTTTATCCTGACCACCTCGAGTATCTCGCTGACACGCTCCCTCGTCTCGTCGTCCAAGGAACCGAAGCCCTCATCTATGAAGAGGCTCTCCAGGTTCGCCTGGGAGGAGAGGACGTCGCTCACGCCGAGCGCGAGGGATAGGGAAGCCAAGAAGGTCTCACCCCCGCTCAGGCTGCTTACCTCCCTCTCGACCCCCTGCACCCTGTCGATCACTATGAGGTTCCCCTTCCCGTCCATGGTGAGCTCGTAGGACCCCGTGAAGCTGTAGAGGTACTGGCTTGACCTGTCGACTATCCTCATCAGCATTATGCTCGCTGCGAAGTTCTGGAGCCTGTCGCTCCTCAGGTCCTCGGCGAGGGTTCTGTAAACCCTTATCTCATCCTCCAGCTTGGAGATCCTCTCCTGGATCTCTTTCTTCCTGGAGATCTTCTCCTTAAGCTGTTCTTTGGCGTTCCTTATCTCCCCCAGCTGCTTGAGAACCTCCGTGAGGTCCCTCCTCTTCTCCTCCAACTTCCTCTCCAAGGACCCCTTCTCCTCCAGGGACACGTCCCCCCTAAGCTTGGCGATCTTAGTGAGAACCTCCCTCTTCTGCTTTTCGAGATCCGCCAGGTTTTTCCTCAGGTTCTCCTTCTGGGTGGCCACGTAGGTGAGTGTTCTCTTTAGGTCCTCCTCGTAGGACCTTATCTGGTCTCTCCTCCTCTCTATCAGTTCTATCCTCTCCTGGATCTCCCTCTTCCTTTCCTGGATCCTCCGTCTCCTCTCCTCTGGGTCCTGGTCGCCCGTGAGGGCCTTCAGCTTTTCCCTCCTCTCCTCAAGGTCCGCTTCGAGGGAGGAGACCTCGGTGCTTATCCTCTCCACCTCCCTAAGGACCTCCTCCTTCTGGGAGACGAGTTCCTCATAGCGTTTCCTGTAAGTTTCCAGCTTCCTCTGGAGGTTCTGGATCTCCTCCCTCTTGGCTGTGAGATCTCTCAGCTCGGCTTCGACGTCCCTCTCCAGGAGACCTCTGTGATCTTTCAGCTCGGCTGCTATCTCCTTCTCCTCCTCCCTCAGCCTCTTTAATTCTCCCTGAAGTACGGACACCTCCCTCTCCAAGGAGGCCTTCTTTCTGGTGAGGTTCTCCACCTCCTCCTTCAGGTCGGTCACGTCCGCCTCGAGATGGGGAAGATTCTCCCCCTCGAACACACCACCGCACACGGGACATGTCTCACCCCTCTTAAGGGAACTCCTTATCCTATGGGCGTAAAGGTGGACCTCCCTCCTCCTCAGGTCCTCCTCCTTTACGGTTATGAGGCCTGAGATGTCCTCGAGATCCCCTGTGAGGGCCTCCACCTTGCTCTCGATCCTCTGGATCTCGGCCCTTATCCTCTCGATCTTCCTCTTACTCTTCTCCAGCCTCTTCTTGAGGTCTGCCTCCCGCAGGACCTCTATGTACCTCTCCTCGTCGAACTCTATCTCCCTGAGGGCCCTCTCCGTGTCCTCTATGATCTCCTTCCCCCTCCGCAGGCGGTCCTCCGTATCCTTTAGGCTGTTCCTCCTTGCCTCCAGATCCCTCCTGAGTTCTTTGACCTTAGATTCTCTTCGTCTTATCTCCTCTAAGATTTCGAGGGCCGACCTGACCCTCTCCAAGTCCTTTACGACATTCTCAAGATCCCTTTTTAGATCTGGCAGCTTGGCCTCCTCCTCTTCCAGCTTCCTCTTCTCCTCCTCCAGGTTGGCGATCTCGTTCTTTACCTCCTCCTCCTTCCTCGACACTGCCTCTATCTCACGTTTCAGATCTCTTATCGCCTCCTCTATCCTCTCGAGGTCTCCGAGGGCTTTCAGTTCCTCCTGGATCCTCTCCACCTCCTCCTGGAGGTTCTTGGAACTCTCCTCCAGGGTCCTCTCCTCGTTCTCGACCTCCTTTAGCTTCTCCTCGGTCGCGTCCTTTATACGTGAGAACTCTTCCTTGAGGGCACTTAGCTCCCCCTCCTTCTCCCTGAAGATCTCGGAGGCGATCTGTCTCATCCTCTCGAAGACCTCGAGGTCGAGGAGATTTATGAGTATCTCCCTTCTCTCTTTTGGTTGCTTGGGCTTTAAGAACCTGTCGAACTCACCCTGGGGCAGCAGGATCACCTTGGTGAAGGTCCTGTAGTCTAACCCTGTGACCTTCTCAACCCACTCCTCTATCTGGGTCTTGGTGAGGTTCAGCCTCCTCCCGTCCTCGTAGGCCCGTGCCTGGTCCTCCCTGATCTTGGAGTTGTAGTACCTCTCCACCCTGTACCACCTGCCCCCCACGGAGAAGTCCAGGGCCACCCTCATTGTGTGGCTGCCTTTTGAGATCACGTGCTTGGTAGCTTTGGAGTCTCCGTACCTTGGGACCTTTCCGTAGAGGGCGTAGGTTATGGCGTCCACTATGCTCGTCTTCCCCGCCCCTGTTCTTCCCTGGATTATGAAGAAACTGAGCTTTTCAAAGTCTATTACCTGCGGTTTCTTGTAGACGGTGAAGCCCTCGATCTCAAGCCTAAGAGGTCTCATACCAGGCTTTCATCTATCCACTTCAGGTAGTCCTCGTTCCCGGCCACTATGGGGAGGGCTATGATCTCAGGGACCGTGTAGGGATGGGCCTCCTTCACCTCCTTGAGTAGCTGGGGAAACCTCCTCATGGAGGTCTTAACTACCAGGAGGGCCTCCCTGTCCCTCTCCACGTTCCCCTTCCACCAGTAAACGGAACTCACCTCAGGTACCACGTTCACACAGGCGCCCAGCTTCCTGTCGATTATTAGGTTTGCTATCTCCTCCCCCTTATCCTTGGGGGTCGTTATGAGGACTACCAGGTACCCCTCCATAGATGAGAATTATACAAATATCATCCCTGCGTAGGCGACCACTCTGTGGAAGTCTCCCGTCGTCTCACCCGAGTTCGTGTAGTCGACAAGCACACCCCTCCTCGCACCCAAGACCTTCGAAGCCTCTATGCCTATGACCGCTGGTATGAAACCGCACATAGTTATGTTGTACTGGACAGCCTTGAAGTAAAGCTCGTCTGTCTGGAGCCTCTCCATGGCGGATATCAGTATCTGGTCCTTCCTTTTAGCCTCCTCAGCGGGTATATAGTGGGACATGTCGGAGCTTATGACGATGAGGGCTTCTTCCTCTTTTAGTATCTCCCCCAGCTTTTTCCCCGTTTCCCTCGCCCTGTCGTAGTC
>WFOY01000096.1 GCA_015487835.1 Aquificaceae bacterium | reverse complement strand
GTATAGGCAGGGTAAAGGGCGTTGGGGAGGAGGCGGCCCAGGCCATAGTCTCCGCAAGGAGTAAGGGCAGGTTCAGGGGCATACAGGACTTCATCTCAAGGGTGGACGGCAGGAAGGTGAACAGGAGGGTAGTGGAGGCCCTCATAAAGGCTGGTGCCTTCGACTTTACAGACGTACCCAGGGAGAAGCTCCTTGAGAAGGTCGCCTCAGCGGGCAAGAACCTCTCCTCTCTGGGCCAGAACTCCCTGTTCGGTGGGGAGGGTGAGACCAAGGTGGACAGAAACGACCTCCTCAGGATGGAGAAGGAGGTGATAGGCTTCTACGTGTCAGGACATCCCCTGGACAAGTTCGAGACCCTTCTGAAGGGGAGGTACATGAACCTGGAGGAGGTGGAGGATATAGAGAGGGGGCAGGAGGTCGTGGTAGCAGGCGTCATATCGGACCTCCAGGTCAAGAAGACGAGGAACGGGACCTACATGGCTGTCTTTAACCTTATAGACAGGACCAGCCTTATGGAGACGGTCGCCTTTCCTGAGGTTTACGAAACCTTTAGGGAGAAGATAAGGGAGGACAACGTCGTTGTGATAAAGGGCTGGATAGACGAGGACCTGGAGACAGAGAAGGTGAAGATAGTAACCAAGGAGGTCCTTCTCCCTGAGGAGTTCTCCCACAACGGGAACGGTTACGTAACAGTGATCCTAACCAAGGAGGATGTTCTCGAAGGTAAGGGGGAGAGGCTGAGGGATCTTTTAAAAGATTTCAGGAGCGAGGAGGGCCTCCAGGTCCTGATCCAGGTGGTCGGCCCCGACTTCGCGGCGATCCTAAAACCTCCTCCCGAGTACAGGGTCAGGATCTCTCCCGAGTTCATGTCGAGAGTGGTGGAGGACCTCAGGCTTAAAATCCACCTCTGAAGGACGATATAAGAGTTATGAAGCGGTGGATCCCTGTCCTCGGTGTGGTAGGACTCACAGGAACTGTTTACGCTGTCAGCTTTGAGGTCTCTGTGGGTGCGATGAGTCAGGACCCCTCCGGCTACATAGAGTACCCTGCGGGAACCGGAACGAGGGCTGACCTCAAAGGGACCTTGGGTCTTAGAAGGGAGACCAGGTTCTTCGCGAGGGCGAAGGTCGAGATCCCAGTTCTCCCGAACCTCTACCTCCAGTACATACCCATGAAGTTCTCGGGAAGGGGAAGGTACTCCCAGACCCTCACCTTCGGAGGCACCCAGTTCCAGGCCAACGTGGACCTCGATACCTCCGTGAGACTCAACCACTACGACCTTGGCCTCTACTACAACATCCCCGTCCCGGGAGGTGTCCTTGACCCCGAGGTGGGCCTGAACGTAAGGATCATAGACTTCCAAGGGAGGATAACGGGACAGGAGGTCTCCACAGGGAATACGGTAACCGAGACGAAGAGCGCCACGATCCCTGTACCAATGGTCTACGGGGGTATCGGTTTGAACCTCGGTATGTTCTCCCTGGTCGGTGAGATAAGGGGTATAACCTACGGAGGGAGCAGCTACTACGACCTGACTGGAGAGGTCAGGGTAAAACCCTTACCAAAGATATTCGTAGGTGTAGGCTACAGGTACGAGAACCTGAGGCTGAAGGATGTTAGCGACGTGGATGCGGACATAAAAGTTCAGGGACTCTTCGGGGTCGCCGGGGTGTCCTTCTAAAGGACCTCTTCACAGAACCTCCTGAAATTTTCGAGAACCCTAAGACCCTTCTTCTGGCTCTTCTCGGGGTGGAACTGAACGCCCCAGAGGTTCTCCTTCTCTATTGCGGAGACAAAGTGTATCCCGTAGTCTGTGGTGGAGGCGACCACATCCTCCTCTGGAACCACGTGGTAGGAGTGGACGAAGTAGAAGTAGTCGCCGTCGTCTATACCCTCAAATATCTTGGATCCCTTCCTTATCCAGACCTGGTTCCAGCCTATGTGGGGCAGCTTCACGTTTCTCGGGAGCAGGACGACCTCACCCTTTAATACCCCCAGACCCTCTGTCTTACCGTGCTCGTAGCTTCTCTCGAAGAGGATCTGGAGACCGAGGCATATACCCAGGAAGGGCTTTCCCGCCTCTATATGCCTCAGTATAGGCTTCACCAGGTCAGCCTGTATAAGGTTCACCATGGCGTTCCTGAAGGCCCCCTGTCCCGGAAAGACGAGGACGTCCGACCTCCCTACCTCATCAGGATCGCTGGAGATAACCACGTTCTTGAAACCAACGTGGTCGAGTGCCTTTACCACGCTTCTCAGGTTCCCGGAACCGCAGTCCACGACGACGGTCCTCATATCCCAGCACCTATGGTCGCGAACCAGCTCAGCTTGTCAGTAACCATAAGGACACCCAAGGTGACAAGCAGGACACCCCCTACCACCTCGACAACACCGAAGAACCTGCCGAACCTCCTAACGAAACCCAAGAACAGGGTCATCACGAGGCCCGCAGCCAGGAAAGGTATCCCTAAGCCCGCAGAGAAGGTAAGCAGAAGAAGTGCCCCTTCCCTTACGGTCTCCTGTTGGGAGGCCAAGAAGAGTATCGATCCGAGTATGGGCCCTATGCAGGGTGTCCACCCGAAGGCGAAGATCACACCGACAACAAGAGCTCCTACGTAGGATATCTTCGCACTCGCCTCCTTCCTAAACTGCCTGTATAGATACTCGTGGAGACCGAAGAGGTAGAGAGCGAGAACAACCGCGAGGGCACCGGTAAGCGAGAAGAAGGACTCTCTGTCGAGGACGTTGAAAAGGAAGAGGGCGGTGAGAATAGCCTGAACTCCGATGAGTTCCCTTAAAAAGTTCTGTCTCAGGAGGATACCTGCGAAGTGAAGACCAAAGAATATCACAAAAGCGCCGCCTATCTTCGCTATCTCCACCTGGTAAGATCTGAGAAACTGACCCACGAGGGAGGCGGAAGCACCCAGCATGGTGAAGACTATCGAAAAACCGACCACGAAGAAGAGAGCCGAAAGGAACACCTTGGGTGTGAATATCCTGTTCTCCCTCTGGATCTCCTCGACGCCCACACCCGAAATGTAGGAAAGATATGCGGGGATAAGGGGAAGTACACAGGGGGATAGGAAGGCGAGGATCCCCGCAATAAAAGCCCCGAGGAAGGTTACCTCGAACATAACGAGTATTATAGCTCCTCACTCAGCGAGGACTATAACGAGGGACAGGTCCTCCTCCGGAGACAG
>WFOY01000095.1 GCA_015487835.1 Aquificaceae bacterium | reverse complement strand
CCTCCTAGGCAGGGGTATGTCGCCCGAGGAGGCCCTGAAGAGGATAGGTCAGACGGTGGAGGGGGTGGAGACCGTAAAGGCCCTGAAGCCCCTTGTGGACAGGGAGAACATATACGCCCCCATCACCTCTGCCGTTTACGAGGTCGTGGTCGAGGGAAGAGACCTGAAGGAGGTTCTGAAGAGGATGCTCCTGAGGACTCCCGGGGAGGAGTTCTCCCTGTAAGCTCTCCTGGGAAGAAGAAACCACCACACTCCTCACACACCCACACGCCCCCACCGCAGCACTCCGCAACCTCAAGAAGGGACCCGCACTCGGGACAGATCTCCCTCACGGGCATATCTCCTTAAGGTCCTCCAGATACTCCTTTATGATCTTAAGGTAGCTCTTGAACCTCTCACAGCTTACCTCTCCCTTCTCAAGGGCTTCCCTCACACCACAGCCCGGCTCCCTCGTATGCGTGCAGTCCGGGTACTTGCACTCGTATCTCAAGAACTCCCTAAAGTAGTTCTTCACATCCTTTCTCCTTACAAACTCGAGGACCTCAACCTTGGAGAAACCGGGGGTGTCACCTAAGAAGGATCCCCTCCCGAAGGGGAGGATCTTCACACCTATGGTTGTGTGCCTGCCTCTTTCAGTCTTCTCGCTTACCTCCTGAGTTCTCAGCTCCGCACCTGTGAGTCTTTTGAGGATCGAGCTCTTCCCCACACCAGATGGGCCGGCGAGTATGCAGATCTCCCCTCTAACAAGGTCCACCACCCTCTCCAAACCCTCCCCTGTTTCCGCACTAACATGGACAACGTCGTAACCTGCCGAGGAGTATATCTCTGTCCACCTTGCGAGTTCCTTTTTTCCTTCGGGGCCCAGGAGGTCCACCTTGTTGAAGATTATGACAGGCTCACAACCCACGTGGTCGTAAACCACAAGCAGGCTGTCGAGGAGGTGGTTGTCGAACTCGGGCTTTTCTATGGTCATCACACATATAACCCTGTCCACGTTCGCTATGGGAGGCCTTACGAGGACGTTCTTTCTCTCCTTAACTTGCTCTATCGCGAATATCCCCTGGCTGACCTCCTCACCGAGGACCCTGTCTCCTGCGTAGATCCTGGTTCTCTTTATGACCTTTCCCCTTGGTATACCCCTAAGTTCCCTCCCGTCCTCAGTCCTGACCCTTATGAGCTGGGCGACCCTCTCAACAACGAGACCTTCTTCCAACCTAAAGAATATTCTACTAAAGTGTGATGAAGTCTATACCTATGGAGGATAGGGGTTCGCCCCTTCCGTTCACCACAGCCACTATGTTCTCTATCCTGACGCCGAACCTGCCGGGGAGGTAAACACCTGGCTCTACGGTGAATACCATACCCTCCTCTATGACCCTTTCCGCATCCTCACCCTTGAAGTAAACCCTCGGGTACTCGTGGATCTCAACGCCTATCCCGTGGCCCGTGGAGTGGTTGAAGAACTTACCCAGCCTCTTGCTCTTTATGTAGTCCCTCGCTGCCCTGTCCACATCCCCTATCCTGTTGCCTACCCTCGCCTTCTCGAGGGCGAAGAGGTGTGCGTCCCTCACCACCGTGTATATCCTCTTAAACTCGCCGTCGGGTCTCCCCAGGAAGAGTGTCCTCGTGAAGTCGGTGCAGTATCCCTCCCAGAGGAGGCCCATGTCGATCAGGAGAGGTTCCCCTGACCTTATCTTCCTCGAAGAGGTCTCCCAGTGGGGTATGGCGGATCCCTCACCGCTCGCCACTATGGCCGGGAAGCTCTCACCCGAGGACCCCTCCTCGAAGATCTTAGAGACTATGAAGCCTCTGACCTCCAGTTCCGTAAGTCCGGGCCTGATGAAATCGATCAGTTCCCTGAAAATTCTGTCACTCCTCTTCACACCCTCCCTAAGCCTATCTATCTCCTCCTTTGTCTTTATCACCCTTATGTCCCTTAGGAAGTTGGAGTAACCTACCCACTTTATCTTCGTGCTCCTTAAGGACCTCCTGAAGTCACAGCTCACCCTGTCCCTCTCGTATCCTACCCTCTTAACCTTGAGGTCGCTCAGGAATCTCTTCAGGAACCTTATGGTCCTTCCCCTTATGAGCACCACGTCCCAGTCCTTGAGCTGCTTTCTCGCCTTCTCGTAGTACCTGCCGTCGGTTAGGAGGTGTTTCGAGTCTGGTGTGAGGATCACGTAGGCGTGGGTGGACCTGAAGCCGGAGAGGTAGAAGACGTTGGCCTGGGATGAGAAGAGGAAGGCATCGAGACCTTCGTTCTCTATAAGCCTCTGGACCTCTCTTACCTTCATGACTTTATAATTTATCTCATGAGAGTTCACCTGCCGGTTGCGGTTCTGTTCCTGCACGCCTTTCCCCTGTGTAAGGACATGTTCTACCATCAGATGAGGGCATTAGAGCGAGAGAGCATCCCTTACATAGCTATCGACTACCCTGGCTTTGGGGATGAGCCCAACCTCCCCGGAGAGGTCAGCGTGGAGAGGATCACGGACTTCGTTCTTTCTAAGATCAACGCCTTCAGCGTTAGAGAGGTGATCCCAGTTGGGGACAGCATGGGAGGTTACATAATCTTCGACATGTTCAGGAGGTACGGGAAGATCGTAAAGGGTGCCGTTTTCGTCTCCACGAGGGCGGAGGCGGATACGGAGGAGGCTAAAAAGGTCAGGTACGAAACCATAGAGAGGGTGAAGAGGGAGGG
>WFOY01000094.1 GCA_015487835.1 Aquificaceae bacterium | reverse complement strand
GTCGGACCCTCCAAGGAGAAGGTCAGGGAGATAACGGAGGGCATAGTGGAGGGCATACAGAGGACCTTCAAGGACATAAGCTCCAAGGCTTCGGAGGTTATAACGGGTGTCTTGGAGGGCGTGGAGGAGATAACCTCGAAGGAGAGGAGGGAGGAGTGTCTGAAGGTAATAAAGGAGAGGAGGTCCATAACCTTCTTCGACCCCACCAGGGAGGTCCCCGAGGAGGTGATAAAGGAGATACTGAACATAGCCGCCCTCACCCCCTCTGGCTACAACCTCCAGCCCTGGGAAGTTATAGTCGTGAAGAGCAAGGACAAGAAGAAAAGGCTCAGGGAGATATGCTACAACCAGGCCAAGGTGGAGGAGGCGAGCGCCAACATAGTCATAATCGCAAACCTGAAGGCCGCCGAGGAACACGTGGATAGGGTCTTGGACAGCTGGGTCGATCTCGGTTACATAACCTCTAAGCAGAGGAAGTCTTTAAGGGAGCAGATATTGAAAGGCTGGGAGAGTCCAGAGAGGAGGAAACGTAAGGCCATAAGGGACGCATCCATGTTCGCCATGAGCGTCATGATAGTCGCCAGGTTCTTCGGCCTCGAGACCCACCCCATGGAGGGTTTCGACGAGGCCAAGCTAAAACGCTTCCTCGGCATAGGGAGGGACAAGGTCGTCCCCATGATAATAGCCATAGGTTACAAGCATCCAGAGAAGGAACTCCTCCCCAGGGCTTACAGGTTCACCTTTGATGAGTTCGGGAAGATAGTCTAAAATTAAAGCATGGAGGAGAAGGACTGCATCTTCTGCAAGATAGTAAGGGGTGAGGTCCCCTCCAAGAAGGTCTTTGAGGACGAAAAGGTTTACGCCTTCCACGACATAAACCCAGTCGCACCCACCCACATACTCATCGTTCCCAAGAAGCACATCCTCGGCGTCCAGACCCTCGAACCTGAGGACGAGTGCCTCGTTGGACACATGTTCTACGTGGCGAGGAAGATAGCCGAGGACCAGGGACTCGCCCCCAAGGAGGACCTCAAGGGTGGCTACAGGCTCGTGTTCAACGTAGGCAGGGACGCAGGCCAGAGCGTATTTCATCTGCACCTCCACCTTATAGGCGGGAGGCATATGGGCTGGCCTCCAGGATGAGATCCTTCTTCCTCAAGATCTCTGAAAAGAGCTGTCCCTCCAGGATCGATCTCGAAACCTTAGAGAGGCTTGAGGATAAAACTGCGGTCATAGTGGGGAGCTTCGACGGCTACCACCTCGGACACCAGTTCCTGATACGCAGGCTGAAAGAAAGAGCTAAGGAGAGGAACCTAAGGACCATCGCCGTTACCTTCTGCCCTCACCCGCTCAAGGTCTTAGCCCCCAAGGTGAACCTCTGCGAGCTCACCGACATGGAGGAGAAGCAGGAACTCCTCGGGGAGGAGGGCATAGACTACCTCTGCTTCATAAGGTTCGACAGGGAGTTCTCCAGGATACCTGCGAGGGAGTTCCTGGAGGAGATCCTCTTCAGAAGGATAGGATGCAGGTACCTCCTGGTGGGCTACGACTGGAGGTTCGGCTACAGGAGGGAGGGAGAGATAGAGCTCGCCAGGGAGGTGGGCAGGAGGGTCGGCTTCGAGGTGGAACCTGTTGAGCCCTTCACCCTGAACGGGCACGTGGTGAGCAGCACCCTGATAAGGAGGCTCCTATCGGAGGGCAGGATCGAGGAGGCGGAGACCTTCCTTGGAAGGAGGTACTGGGTCAGCAGGAAGGTGGTAAAAGGTGAGGGCAGGGGGTCGAGGATAGGCTTTCCCACAGCAAACCTTAAAGGTACGGAGAACCTCTGCCTCAAGGAAGGCGTGTATGCGGTGAGGGTCGATGGTAGGTACGTTGGAGTCGCCAACTACGGGAGGAGACCCACCTTCGGCGGCACCAAAAAGGTCCTCGAGGTCCACATATCCAACTTCAGCGGCGATCTCAGGGGGAGGAAGATAAAGGTGGAGTTCCTTAAGTTCCTGAGGGAGGAGAGGAAGTTCTCCTCCGTGGAGGACCTGAAACGCCAGATCAGGAGGGACATTCAGCTGGCCTTGGAGGTCTCCTCCTCCCTTGCCGAGTAGTCCACCCT
>WFOY01000093.1 GCA_015487835.1 Aquificaceae bacterium | reverse complement strand
TCCTCACACCGTCCCTGAGCTGGAGGACGCACCCCGGACACGTGGTGAGGACGAACTCGGCACCTGTTCCTTTGAAGTCCTCTATCTTCTCCCTCTGGACCTTCTCCGAGAGTTTGGGGTTCTTTATGCTCCACAGGCCCGCGAACCCGCAGCAGGACTGGGCCTTCTCAGCTTTCACGACCTTGGCTCCCTCGACCGACCCCATAACCGAGTAGAAGACCTCAGGGTTTATCCTCATGGCCGAGTAAGAGTGGCAGGGAACGTGGAAGGTTATCCTCTCGTTGGCCGCTTTGAACTTAGGGTTCTCCGTCTCCTTGAAGATAAGCTCTGCGAAGTCGTAAACCTTCCAGCCCCTCCCGTAATCCTCGATCAGGGCCCCGCCGCAGGTGGGACACGCGACCACTATGGCGTCGAACTCGTAGCGGTCTATCTCCTTAAGGTTGTGGTCCCTCAGCTTCTCGAAGGCCTCGGTGTTCCCATGATAGAGGTGTGGTGCACCGCAGCACTTTATATCCTCAGGCACTATTACCGTGTAGCCGAGTCTGTTCATGAGTTTTACCACGCTCTCGCCCGTCCTCCCGTAGAAGACGTCTATCATGCAACCTGTGAAGAAGAGGAGCCTTCCCTTCTCCGTGTTAGCGGGGAAGGTCTTCCCCCTTATTCCGAAGGGTTTTCCCTCAGGTCTCGGCATGAACTTGACGCTCCCCGTGGGTAGGGGTGTCTTTATCTCGGAGGGAAGGAACCTGGTCAGCTTGGAGAGGGCCTTTATGGCACCCCTTCCCACGCCCGACTGCATGAACTCAAGGCTCTTGAGGCCCATCTTAGAGACGAAGTCCCTACCCTTTTCCTTCTCCTGGAGTTGGCGGGCCTTTACGAAGATCTCCTTGTAGTGGACGTCGTTAGGACAGATCCACTCACAACGCCTGCACATGGCACACTCGTTCCACTGGCTGACCACCTCCTCGGTGATAGGTATCTCTCCTCTTGCAACCATCTCAGCTAAGGCCAGCCTTCCTCTGGCGAAGCTACCCTCCTCCCCGTGATAGGAGGGGCAGACTGACTTGCAGAGTCCACACTTGACGCACTTCAAGACCAGGTCCTCGGGTATCAGGGCCTTGAGTTCCTCAGCCATTAGGTTTAATAATGTAGGTTTGGTCCTTACCCGAAGGGTGATTAAGTTCACAAAGTATAATAGAAAATTTAAGTATGGGGGAGTTCTTCACGGTAAGGGAACCCCTGAAGGGGTACGAGATAAGGTTCGGTGTTGTCCCTGTATCCAAGATAAGGATACCCTCCATACAGAGGGATCTGTCCGAGGTCCTGGTCAAGAGGCTGATGATGTCCATAGAGAAGGTCGGTTTCGTGGATCCTGTGCTCCTCATAGAGACGGAGAACGGTCTTGAGGTTATAAACGGTCAGCATAGAATAGAGGCGGCGAAGCTGGCAGGCCTAAAGGAGGTCCTGGCGATAATACTCCCTGCGGAACTGAAGGACTACATAATCAGTCTGAACGTGGAGAAGGCTCCCAACCTGAAGGACAAATCCCACCAGGCCTACGAGATCTTCATGGACTACCTCAGGAAGAGTCCGGACATGGAGGAGGCCGACCTGGAGCTTATGGTGGAGGAGCCCTACTACCTAACGGTCGGCTTCGTCATAGACAGGTTCCAGGATAAGAAGTTCCCCGGTTACGCCTTCGAGAAGGTACTAAGGAAGGCGGACAGTTTCTTGAGGGTCCCCCTCACCGAGGCTGAGAAGGAGAGAGAAAACAGGGCCAAGGTTCTCATGGAGGTGAGGGACGTCCTGAACCAGAGGTACGAGGAGCTCCAGCTCCAGAACGCCCTCCAGAAGGAGGCGATAGTGACAAAAGCCTTCCAGAACGTTTATGGGAAGAGGGTAAGAACCGTGGAGGACGATTTTTACACCGTCTTCGAGAAGATAAAGGAGGAGATACCCAAGGTCTCCTTCACCGAGGAGGAGCTGTCGGAGATTTAGGCCCCCAGCATCTCCTCAATAGTGGCGACCACACACTCACCCAGGGCTTTGAGGTTGTATCCCCCTTCGAGGGCGAAGAGGGTGGGAGCACCGACCTCCTTAGCGGTCTTCAGGATGCTCCTCACTATGGTCCTCACACCCCTCGTGGAGACGTTGAGGTATGTTAAGGGGTCGTCAGAGTGAAGATCATAACCCGCCGAGACCAGTATGAAGTCCGGGGAGAAGTCTTGAATAATCTTTGGCAGGAGTCTGGTGTACACAGGCTCGTAGTCCTCGTCTCCCGCTCCCGCCTGCATGGGAACGTTCAGGGTGTAGCCCTCACCTCTTCCCGCTCCCCTCTCCTCGGCCCTACCCGTTCCCGGGTAGAAGGGGTACTGGTGGGTGGAGAAGTAGAAGACCTTGTCGTCCTCGTAAAAGCTCTTCTGGGTCCCGTTACCGTGGTGGGCGTCGAAGTCTATTATAAAGACCTTCTCCACGCCGTTCCTCCTAAGGTAGTGGGCCCCCACGGCCACGTTGTTGAACAGGCAAAAGCCCATTGCCTTGGCGTACTCCGCATGGTGTCCCGGCGGCCTGACCGCACAGAATGCCGTCTCGATCTCACCTCTTAAGATCCTGTCTATACCCTCCAGGACACCCCCTACGGCCATCAGAGCCACCTCGTAGCTCTCCTCGTTAGCGTAGGTGTCCGGGTCAAGGAAGCCTCCCCCTGAGCTGCAGAAGTCGTGGATCTCCTGGATATAGTTGGTGTCGTGGTTCAGGGCCACCTCCTCAGGTTTCGCCCTTCTCGGATCTATGTTCACCGTTTCCTTGAGGAGGCCCTCCCTCTCGAGGTGGTTCACGATCGATATGAGTCTCTCCTTCCTCTCCGGGTGGTCCGGGTAGTCGTGTTTTAGGAAGACCTCGTGATAGACGAACCCTGTCCTCATGCGGAGTTATTATACTAAGAGGTGGGAGGGACAGAAAAGATGCGTGTGGTCGCCTTCGATATCGAGACCGTCCCTGACTACATGGGTGTTAACCTGAAGGACTACCTGTACTTAAAGACGAGAGGACAGAGGGAGAGGACTGAGGAGGAGGTCGAGAGGGACATATCCTTCAACCCCTTCACCTTATACGTTATATCCCTCGCCATGGTCACCGTCGAGGACGACAGGATAAGAGAAGGTCAGGTAATCTACGCCTCCGACATGAGCGGTAGCGAGCACTCCCAGAGGTTCACCACAGGAAACGGTGAGGAGGTAACCGTTAGGTTCGTGCCCGTTACCGAGGACGTGGTCGAGGACAAGCTCTACGATATAGAGCACGAGATCCTGAGAACCTTCTGGGAGAGGTTAAAGGGAGGAGTGGACAGGCTGATAAGCTTCAACGGATACGACTTCGACGGCTACGTGATAAGGATAAGGTCCATGCTGCACGGTTTACTTCCCACCTCGAACCTGCTGGAGGACCAGGATGGGGGCCACGTGGATCTTCTGAGGAGCCTGTCCGGTTGGGACAGGGCCAAGAGGTTCTCCTTAGACTTCATATGCAGGAAGTTCGGGATATACACGCCCAAGGACAGGATAGACGGGAGCAAGGTGGCCGAAGAGTTCTTCAAGGGCAACTACAGACTCATAGCCGAGTACAACCTAAAGGACACCTTAGCCCTGGCCCAGCTCTATCTGAAGATAAAGGACTTCCTGTGGGTAAGACCTCCCAAGCCTGCCTCCGAGGCCCAGATCAACAAGATAGCGGCCATACTCTCCAAGATATGTCCTCTGGACTTCAATCAGGTGAAGGATGCGGTGAAGAACCACGTGACAGCGTCCAAGGAGGCCAACACGATAATAAACCTCCTCGAAGATATAGAGAAGAGGATACTATAGGTACAGGCCCCTCTCCCTTATGTAGGCCTCAACGGGTCCCGGCACGAGGCAGTATATGCTCAGCCCTTCTCTTATCCTCCTCCTTATCTCCGTGGCCGACACGTCGATCCTTCTCGTGTTCACAAAGAACAGGTTCTTACCCTCCTTCAGCATGGGAAACCTGGTCTTCACGTAGTCCCTCACCTTGCTGACCAGCCCCTCTCTGTCCACAACTACGATGTCCGCCATCTCCACTATCCTCTCGGGATCCTTCCAGAGGTGGAACCTGAGCATGCTGTCCGCCCCGATCAGAAAGCCGGGCCTTCCTGGGATCTTGTCTTTCAGATACTCGAGCGTGTGAACTGTATAGGATATGCCTCCCCTCCTTATCTCGTAGTCCTCCACCTCAAACCCCTCCTCGTTCTCGATGGCGATCTCTATCATCTTGAGCCTATCCTCGGGCGATGCTGAGTGGATCTCCTTCAGAGGTGCCCTGTAAGCCGGGATAAACACCACCTTCTTGGCACCCAGCTTCTCCTTAACATCACGGGCAACCAGTATGTGGCCTATGTGAATGGGGTCGAAGCTGCCCCCGAACAGCAGGATCATGCAGAATATTATATGGGTATGTCCTTACGCAAACGCCTGATACTTAGTGCGTTCTCGCTCTCCTTAGCACTCTCAGCGGTAACGGCTCTCCTGTTCATCACCTTGGCTGTCAGAGACTTCAGGGAGGAAGTGGAAAAGACTTACAGGGATATAATCAGGTCCTTCACTTACGCCCAAAAGCTGCTCGGGGAAGGCGTCCAGGAGGTGAGGTTCGTTCTGACGGACTGCAAGGTCAGGGAGAGGAAGGGTTACGTTGTCCTCAGAGAGGAAGGTGTGTTCGTAGGCAGGGTGGAGGACTGCGTCTTCTACGGGTCCCCCCTCAGGAGATCCATAGAGTTCACGGCCCAGGTCAACGACCTCAGGTGGATGATCGTTTACAACAGGGACGTCATACTCCGCCTCTCGGAGGGCAAGGAAGGCTTCATGGACAGATTTGTAAAGGACAAGGTGATAGAGAAAGAGGTCCTCGTGGAGGGACACTATGATCCCAAGGTGATCAGAGAGATCGGAAACATAACAGGGTACGGTCTGACAGATAGGTACAGGACGCTGATCGTGGAGTACCCGATCCTGGTAGAGGGGTCCATACCTGTGGGCAACGTGGTTTTTATAAAAGACTTCTCCAGGGTTCTCAGGGAGATAGTTTTAACGCCGGCGTTCATAATCGGTTACGCTGTGCTTCTGGTGGCTGTCCTCTCCACAGTTTTGCTCTTGATATTCAACAGGATAGTGAAGGACGTCCTTATGCTAAGGGACATGACTATGAAGTTCAAGGATCTTGACTTCTCGGACGTGGATAAGCTGTCCATGATGCTAAGAGGTGCAAGGACAAGGGACGAGCTCTACTACCTCAAGAGGGCAGTCTTAACCATGGCCCAGGAGCTGGAAACCTTCATAAACAGGCTCCAGGATGAGAAGAACAAGTTTGAGGAGATGGCCTACAAGGACCCACTGACGGATCTCGACAACAGGAGATCCTTTACCGAAAAGGCCCAGGCCATGCTGGAGTATGCTAAGAGGTATGGGGAGCCCCTTTCGGTTTTGATGATCGACATAGACGACTTCAAGAAGGTCAACGACAACTATGGCCACGATGTGGGTGACAGACTGCTAAAGGCTTTATCAGACGTTATAAAGAGAAGCGTTAGGTCTTCGGACGTGGCGGCGAGGTTCGGTGGGGAGGAGTTCGTGGTCCTGCTACCCAAGACTGAGGAGGAGGGTGCCAAGCTCGTAGCTAACAGGATAAGGGAGGAGTTCAAGAATGTGAGCGTGGACGCGGACGGCGAAAGGATAAGGACTTCCGTCAGCATAGGGGTTGCCACCCTGAGAGGGGAGGGTTCCATAGAGGAGGTGATCAAGAAGGCAGACATAGCTCTATACGAGGC
>WFOY01000092.1 GCA_015487835.1 Aquificaceae bacterium | reverse complement strand
CTTACCGGACCTTATCAGGAACATACCAACCCGCCTGCCCACAGAGTAGAAGAGGTCCGCAGACCTGAAGGGTAGCCCGGATACCGCCTGCCCTTTAGCTATGTTCTCCAAGGCGGTTATCTGGTCCCTTATCTGGGCACACTTTTCGAAGAGCATCTCCTTTGATAGGTCCTCTATCCTGGCGTAGAGCTTGGGTAGGACCTCAGAGACTTCCCCTGAGAGGAGGGCCTTTGCTCCCTCAACGCTTAACCTGTAATCCTCTTCGGACACGTACCCTACGCAGGGGGCAGAGCATAATCCTAAGTGGTAGTCCATGCAGGGTTCAGTCCTTTTAGGGAGGGGGTCACAGGTTCTCAGCTTGAATATCCTGTGGATCAGCTTCTTGACCTTCTTGGCCTTCCCAGCTTGGAGGAAGGGACCGAAGAGGTAGCCCTCCTCCTTATCCGAGGCCCTCACCACCTTGACGGTGGGGAACCTGTCCTTGGTTATCAGGATTAGGGGGTAACCGCCACCGTGCCTGTGCATCACGTTAAACCTGGGCTTGTGGGTCTGTATGAGGTCTATTTCGAGAACCAGTGCCTCGAACTCGTTCCTCGTAACTATCCACTCTAAGTCCACCGACTCCTTCAGGATGGCAGCCTCCTTGGGGTCCTTCTCAGAAGCCTTGAGGTGCTGGAGTAGCCGCTTCCTTATGTTCTTAGCCTTTCCTATGTAAACGGGTTTCTTCTTCCCCTTGAAGATGTAAACCCCACACTTCTCCGGTGCGGAGGATACCTTGGCTGTGAGATCCATCGCAGTATTAAAATTTAGTTTAGGTGAGGTACAGGGAAGGCTGGATAGTTTTAGCTTTTGTAATAATCCTCAGCGCCATAATAATCCCGATCCCGGCCTTCGTCTTAGACATACTGCTTGCCACGAGCATAACCTTCTCCCTCGCGGTTCTGGTGCTGACCTTCTTCGTGAAGACACCCCTCGATCTCACCTCCTTCCCCACCATACTCCTGATAGGAACCCTCCTCAGGCTCTCCCTAAACATAGCGGCGGCGAGGAGGATCCTCCTCTACGGTCATGAAGGAACGGACGCCGCTGGGCATATAATAGAGGGCTTCGGTAAGTTCGTGGTGGGTGGCGACGTGGTGGTGGGACTCATTGTCTTCCTGATATTCATAGTTATCAACTTCATCGTGATAACGAGGGGAGCGGAGAGGATTTCGGAGGTGGCCGCCAGGTTCACCTTGGACGCCATGCCCGGAAAGCAGATGAGCATAGACGCGGACCTGAACGCAGGCATCATAAACGAGGAGGAGGCGAGGAGGAGAAGGGAGCAGCTCGAGAGGGAGGCCTCCTTCTACGGTGCCATGGACGGTGCGAGCAAGTTCATAAGGGGTGACGCGATCGCCGCCCTCCTAATACTGCTCCTCAGCCTGGTGGGCGGGCTCATAGTGGGGATAATCTTCAGGGGTATGGACTTCATGTCCGCCCTGAACACCTATACCCTGCTCACGGTTGGGGAAGGTCTGGCGGCCCAGATACCTGCTCTGATCCTATCCACATCGGCAGGTCTGATAACCACCAAGGCCTCCTCCACCGAGGAGGTGGGTAACGTAATAGCGGAGGAGTTCTCTAAAGAGCCGAGGGCCCTCCTCTTCTCTTCGGGCCTCTTGATCTTCATAGGAATGATCCCCGGTCTCCCCAAGGTTCCCTTCTTCTTGATGGCTGGGATCCTGGGAGGTATCTACTACCTCATGGTGAGGTCCCTGAGGGAGAGGCAGATAAGGGAGCTCGAAAAGATGGTGGAGGACCAGAAGAGGGAGGAGCAGAGGAGGAAGGAGGCCGAGGAGGAGGAGATAGTCCCCCAGCCTGACCCCATAACTATGGAGGTGGGATACGGACTCATACCTTACGTAGACGAGTCCCAGGGTGGCGACATACCCCAGAGGATAAGGACCATGAGAAGGCAGATAGCCCAGGAGTATGGGGTCATAGTCCCTCTGGTCCACATAAGGGACAACCTGAGGCTCCAGCCGGACCAGTACAGGATCCTCATAAGGGGTATAGAGGTGGACTCCTTCGAGATAAAGCCGGGGTACTACCTGGCGGTAGACCTGGGGACAGCCCGGGGACCCTTGGAGGGCATAGAGACAAAGGATCCAGCCTTCAAGCTGAAGGCCTACTGGATCACCGAGGACAAAAAAGAGGAGGCCCAGAGGAAGGGCTACATGGTTGTGGACATAAGCACGGCCATAATCACGCACCTCTCGGAGGTCATAAAGAGGAACCTTCACGACCTCCTGGGGAGGAACGAGGTCATAGATCTAATAGACAGGCTGTCCAAGAAGTACCCCAAGGTGGTAAAGGACATAGTTCCTGAACAGGTACCCATATCCGTGGTTCACAGGGTTCTCCAGAACCTCCTCAGGGAGGGCGTGCCCGTTAACGACCTCCTCACCATACTCGAAACCCTCGCCGACTACATAGACCAGACCAAGGACCCTGACCTCCTCACCGAGTACGTACGCCAGAACCTGTCCAAGAGGATAACCAGGATGTACCTGACCGACGGGACGCTCTACGCCATAGCCCTGTCCCCTAAGGTGGAGGCCAAGCTCATGCACCTCATAAACGAAGGTAAGGAGGACGAGTTCATAGACCTCATCCTCAGCAAGCTACTGAACAAGATATCCAAGGAGGTGGAGAAGTTCGTTCAGTTTCAAGCTCAGCCGGTTCTTCTCACATCAGCCAACCTGAGGAGGTACGTGAGGAGAGCCATAGAACCTTACCTACACCAGCTTGCGGTCCTGTCTTACAATGAACTTGAAAAGCAGGTTAACATGAAGATATTAGGATTAATAGATGAGGACTGAAAAGATAATAGCGGGGTCCCTTCAGGAGGCGGTTGAGGAACTGAAGAAGACCTACGGTGAGAATGCGGTCGTCCTATCATCGAGGATAATTAAGAAACACAGGTGGGGTTTTCTGCCCTTCTTCAAGACAACCCTCCTCGAGATAACCGTAGGGATACCCGAGGAAGGGGACTTCAAAGATATGGTCGAAAAGGAGGTAAAGGACCTTGAGAGGGACGAAAAGATCAGAAGATCGATAAACGAGGTAGCAAAAACGGTAAGAGAACTAAAGACAGAGGATGTCTCCGACTACGGTGAAGGCTTCTCCCTGAGGGCCAAGAGGGTCCTGTCCCGGATGGTTTACAAGGGTGTGAGGAAGGAGATAGCCAAGAGGATCATAGAGGAGGCCTGCGGTTACGATATAGAGCTCGGCATGCTCGACTTCAAGGAGGAGGTGAGGGAGTCCCTCAGGAACAGCCTCCAGAAGAGTATAGTTCTCGAGGGGAACTCTGCCCTTGGGTCCTCCTCAAGGATCCTGGTACTCATAGGGCCCACGGGTGTCGGCAAGACCACCACTATAGCCAAGCTCTCTTACATCTTTAAAAAGGCCGGGAAGAGGGTCGGTGTTGTAACCTTGGACAGCTACAGGGTCGGGGCCGTCGAGCAGCTAAGATCCTTCGTGAACGTTATGGAGCTCCCCTTCAAGATCGCCGAGACCCCCAAGGACCTGATGAAGAGCGTTGACGAGCTAAGCGACAGAGATCTCATCCTCGTTGACACCGCGGGGAGGAGCCAGCACGACAGGTTCAGGCTGAACGAGCTCAAGGTCTTCCTCGAGAACATAAAGGCCGACATATACCTCACCCTGAGTGCGAACCTCTCGGAGCTGGTCATGTACGAAGCCATAATGCAGTTCGGTATGTTCCCAGTCAGAGGGCTGATCTTCTCTAAGATGGACGAGACCTCCTACCCGGGGAACGTGATAAACGTAGCCTACAGGACCAAGCTACCTGTTCTCTGCTTCACAACGGGCCAGACCGTCCCCGATGACATAGTTATGGCCAACTACGACTACCTTACAGACCTGATCTTAGAGGAGAGTCATGAGTTTAGATCAGCAGGTGGTACACCTCAGGCATAGGGAGGGTTCCCAGGAGGGTACCCGTTACATAGCGGTCGCGAGCGGAAAGGGTGGTGTCGGGAAGACCATACTGTCGATAAACTTAGGGAGGTGCATATCAGAATCCGGGAACAGGGTCCTCATAATAGACGCGGATCTGGGTCTTAGCAACGTTCATCTTATGCTTGGGCTGACCCCTAAAAAGAACCTGACCCACTTCTTCTTCGGTGAGGCCAGCTTCGAGGACATACTGGTCAAGGTGAGCGACAACCTCTACTTCATATCCAGCGGGAACGGTATCCTTGAGCTCGCCAAGCTCCCCAAGGACCAGGTACTCAGCCTGATAAGGAGGCTCCAGGAGCTTTCGGAGGGTAGCTACGACTTCGTCATATTCGACACACCTCCTGGGATCCACGAGGACACCTTAGCCGTGGTCTCCGCCGTCGACCACCCCCTCATCCTGACGACCCCGGAGCCCACCGCCGTTGCCGACGCTTACGCCCTGATAAAGGTGGTGAACAAAGAAAGTGGCCTGGAGAA
Organism: Aquificaceae bacterium; assembly: GCA_015487835.1. Taxonomy (GTDB): domain Bacteria; phylum Aquificota; class Aquificia; order Aquificales; family Aquificaceae; genus Hydrogenivirga. Next base: position 6,764 of record WFOY01000092.1, on the reverse strand, counting down.
CTTCTACCTGGTGGTCAACAAGGTGGAGGGTGAGGAGGAGGGTAGGAAGGTTTACGAGAGCATAAGACTTCTCACCGACAGGTTCACCAAGGCAAGGGTGGACTTCCTCGGGACCATAAGGTACAGGAAGAACCTGATAAGGAAGATAATAGACCAGGACCCCTTCGAGAGAGGTTTCACCACCGACGTGTATAATATCCTCTCTAACATGAAGCTGGGTATAAAGGCCAGAAGGAGGAGCTTCTGGGACGTCCTCCTGGGAAGGTTGTTCGGGAAATGAAAGACAGCCCTTACGCATACAGGGAAAAGGAGAAGGAGGAGCTGATCCTAAAATATCTACCCCTGGTCAAGAGTATAGCCTTCAGCATAAAGAGGCACCTCCCGCCAACCATAGACGTTAGGGACCTCATAGGTCACGGGATCATAGGTCTCATAAAGGCCATAGAGAAGCTCGACACACAGAAGAACCCCGAGAGCTACCTGAAGATAAGGATAAGGGGGGCCATATACGACTACCTGAGGAGTTTGGACTTCGGGAGCAGGAGGATAAGGGAGAAGGAGCGGAGGATAAGGAAGGCCCTATCGGATCTCACCGACAGGCTCGGAAGGGAGCCGAGCGACGAGGAGGTGGCGGAGTACCTCGGAGAGGACGTGGAGTCCCTCCAGCACGATCTCAGCAGGATATCCTTTTCCTACATACTGAACTTAGAGGACGTCTTCACCGAGGAGAGGAGGAGCTACGAGGAGGTGATAAGGTCGAAGAACGTGGACGTGGAGGAGGAGGTCATAAAGAAGGACACCATAGAGAGGTTGAGGGAGGCAATAGACAGGCTCGACACCAGGGAGAAGCTGGTCATCCAGCTCGTCTTCTACGAGGAGCTCCCTTTAAAGGAGATAGCGAACATTCTGGGTTGCTCCATATCGAGGGTATCCCAGATAAAGGGGGAGGCTATAGAGAAGCTGAGGAGGATCCTCCTTGGGACCTGACCCACTCCTCGAAGTTCACCCCTTTTTTGATCATCTCCAGGATCTCACTCTCAAGGGGTGTAAGGTCTTCAGGAACCAGGTCCGGTCTCTTCCTGAGGGTGTTCTCTATCCTGTGCCACAGCTTCCAGAGTTCTATAAGCCTGTGGTTTCCTGAGAGTAAGACCTCGGGAACCTTCATGCCTCTGAACTCCCTCGGCCTCGTGTAAACTGGATACCCCAGCCACCTGCCCGAGAAGGAGTCCTCTCTCAGGCTCTCCGGGTCGCTCAGGACACCCGGAAGGAGTCTTGCCACACCCTCCACAAGTGTGAGGGCCACGATCTCGCCCCCAGCAAGTATGAACTCCCCCAGGGACACCTCCAGGTCGGTTATGGCCTTCACCCTCTCGTCCATCCCCTCGTACCTCCCGCAGACTATGAGTAGGTTCTCCCTGTCCTTAAGGTCCTCAAAGAGCCTTTGGTCTATCCTCCTACCCCAGGGCTCGGTTACAACTACGAAGGGTCTACCGTGCCTCTCCACAACGTGGTCGTAAGCCCTGAAGATGGGCTCAGGTTTTAGGACCATACCTGGGAAGCCACCGTAGGCGGTGTCGTCCACCTGTCCCTTCTCCGCGAACTCTCTAAGGTCTAAGACCTCTACCTTGACCTTTCCCTTCTTTACTGCCTGCTTTACGATGCCGAACTCACAGTAGCACTCGATTATCTTGGGGAATATGGTGGCGACGAAGAACCTTACCATCTAACCCTTCAGGAAGCTCATCACAAGATCCTCCGCCCTCCTCTGGGAGAACCTGTAGTAGGTCTCTATCGTCGTCTTTATGTTGGCGTGCCCTGCGAACTCCTTGACCACCTCCACGGGAAAGCCGCTGTTCACCAGGTTGGTTATGTAGGTGTGCCTGAAGCTGTGAACGCTGAAGGGGATACCTATCCTCTTCGACAGCCTGTCCGTGTAAACCTGGAGCACACCCCTCTTCACGGAGAAGTTCTCCTCGTAGTTCTCTATCCACCTGACCATCCTCTCGGTCACCCTGTAGGTCTCGTCCCTCGTCGGTGCTAAAACGGGGGCGAGCCTTCCCCTGTTCCTCTTCGTCATGTGGGGGTCGAGCCTGACCCACAGGATACCGCTCTTGTCAAGGTAGAAGTTCTCCCTACCCAGCTTCTCGAACTCACCCAGCCTTATACCGCTGTAAAGGAATAGGGAGTATATCTTCTCGTACCTCTTCCCCCTCACGGCCTCGAATATCCTCTCCACCTCCTCCCTGGTCAAGGCCTTGGGGTAGTTTGGCCTCTTCCTCGCGTTCAGGTCCTCCCTTATCTCCTCTATAGCCTGCTCTATATCGGTGAACCTGTCCCTGTCTATGAACTCCCTCCTGAGCAGGAACCTGAAGAGGTGTTTGAGGGCGGAGAGGTTGGCGAGCAGGGAGCTCGGTCCCAGGGAGGACGCGTCCACGAACCTGAAGACCTGGGCGGAGGTGAGGTTCAGGAGGTCCTCCTCCGACTCAAGACCCAGGGTCTTCATGAAGCTCCTGACGTGCCTTAAGTAGAACTCTGTCGTCCTCTGGCTCTTGGTCTTCTCTAAGTTGTTCCTCCAGAGCCTGAGTATCTCCATTCTTCAATAATAATTATATGAAGGTGATCGCCTTCGTTGGGTACCACAACTCGGGAAAGACAACGCTAATCGAGAAGGTCGCAAGAAGGTTGAGAGACAAAGGCTACAAGGTTGGCTACGTAAAGCACGACCCTAAAGGCCACGGGGTGACGGACAGGGAAGGTTCAGATACGGACAGAATATTCAGAGTTCTGGACAGGATACTGCTCATGTCTCCTGACAGGGTGACCCTGTGGGACAGGAGGGAGGAGAACCTCAAAGGGACCATCAACGAGTTCTTCTCAGGGTTTGACATCGTCCTCCTAGAGGGCTTTAAAGGTGTAAAAGAGATACCCAAGGTTGTGGTCGGCGATCTTGAGGCTGACAACGTTCTCATGAGCGTGAGCAGGGACACGGACCCGGACTCTGTTGTAGAATTAATAGAGCGGATGGAGGAGAACTGGTGAGCGTTAGGTGTTTGGAGCACAGGGAACTCTGTCCCTACTGCCACAGGATAGCTCTCAAGGTCTGCGAGTACACGGAACCCTACCCCAGGGTTGAGGCCACCTGTGAGTGCTGCGGTTACAGGTCCTACGACGTTCCCATGGAGATCAACAGGGAGACCTTCTTCAAGATACTGGACAAGCTCTCGAGAAAGGAGATAGGGGACATCTGCGTGGACGACAGGTGCGGTTCCAGCGATGTGATAAAGCTCCTTCAGGAAGGCAGGTACGTGGAGTACAGGTGCCTCGAGTGTGGTGCCGAGTGGAACAGTGAGGAGGTATCTAGATCCATCAGAAAGGTCAAGTCTGTCCAGAACTACCTGAAGAACGGGAGCCGCCTCACGGACATACTGAAGGCTGGGGAGGGCGAGTGTCCCCTGTGTGGCTGGGACATAGGGCACCTCCACGAGGGTTACATCGTCGAGATAAAATGTCCCGTCTGCGGGTACCACAACGAGTTCAGGGAGGAACTGCCCGAGAAAGAACCACCCCCCGAGGTCCTTGAGAGGTTTGAGAAACCCGAGGAAGCTGGATGAGGACCCCCTTCCAGGAGGTAAAGAGGTTCATAACCTGGAAGGAGAAGTTTGTCAAAGATTTAGACAGGATAGAGAACGCCGATCTATCCTCCATAAGGGAGGAGGTAAAGGACCTCTGGGAGGGGGATCCCGACGAGAGGGTCCTCAAGGCGGTGAGGTCCATGTACGTGGGGGGTATGGAGAGGAGGGTGGAGGATCCGGAGGTGAGGGCCTGGACCAACTGGGGGGCAGTCAAAACCTACAGGACCTTCAACGGTTTCCCCGGTCTCACAGACATTGAGGTGTGCTTCGTCTTCTACTGCCTCGGAAAGCTGTTCGTTCCCCTGCTCCTTCACGAGAGGGGCGTGAAGTCGGAGACCTTCAAGAGGCTTTCTAAGGAGGAACAGGAGGAAGCCGTCTTAGATGAACTCGACACACTCTGGGAGACCCAGATCACCTTGATACTCCAAGCCCTTCAGCTCCTGGATCTCAAGTCTATCAGGAAGTAGGCCCCCTCCTTGGAGGGGATAGCCTTTATGGCCCACCCGTGATCTTCGGCTATCCTCTTCACCACAGCCATCCCTATACCCATACCCTTAGGGTTCTTGGAGTAGTAAGGTATGAATATGTTCTCCACCTCTGACTCTCCGATCCCCTTCCCGTTGTCCCTGTAGTGGATCTCCCCGTCCCTCACCTCCACCTCAACCTTGCTGGCCCCCCACTCCAGACTGTTGTTTATTAGGTTGTAAAACATCTCCTTCAGCATGGCCGGGTCAGCAAGGATCCTTTCGTCCCCCTTTAGGTCTATGTCCAGACCTGCGGAGCTGTAAATTTGACGGAGATCGTTTACCAGGTCCGAGATCCTGATCTCCTTGGGCTTCAGATCCCTTTCTGTGGAGAGGTGCCTGAACTGGCTTATTAGGTCGTTTATCCTCTCTATCTCCTTCAGGATGGCCTTCGTGAGGTTCCTCAGCTTCTCAGGGTCTATCTCACCGACCTCTGTGATCCTTGTGATCCTCTCTAAGTTAAGCCTTATAGGCGTTAGGGGGTTCTTTATCTCGTGGGCTATCCGCTTCACAGCCTCCTGCCAAGTCCTGAACCTCTCGGCCAGAAGAAGAGACCCCACGTCCTCGAATATGTAAACCTTACCCCCGGCTGCCTGTATCTCCTCAACCCTAAGGTTAGGTCTGGACCTGGCCTCCTTGACCGCCTCCTCAGGATCCCTTGCGTCCCCGAACATGGCCTTGAAGGTTCTGTTGGTCTTTACACCGTCAGGACCTTTGTAGAGCACACCTACGGGAAGAGCGTCCAGGAGCCTTTCTAAGAGGTCCCTCTCCCTGACGAGCTGGTCGTACATAGCCTTTAGGTTCTCCCTCATGCTGTGGAAGGCTCTGAACAGGTCCTCTATCTCGTCGCCGGTCCTCACGATATCCACAGGGGCCTCCAGATTCCCGCCCGCTATGTCCATAGCCCTCTCCGAAAGGTTCTCTATAGGCTCGCTTATGTGCCTCGCCACGAGCATACCCAGCCACACGGTGGCGAGGAGCGTTATGAGCGAGATGAAGACTATCAGGAACACGTATATCCCCGTTATTATGTCCCTCGTCTTCACGAAGGCCCTCACGTCCAAGGCTAACTTTCCGAAGGTGGATATGTTCTGGATCAGGGACACGTCCTTTCTGAGGGCAACCCTGTAATGTCTCTCCCCTGCGGTTATGCAGAGGTTGTAGACGAACTCTCCCTCCGACACCTCGTAACTGCACTCGGGGACCTCGACGACGCTCTCCACCTCGCCCAGCCTGTTCACCTCCTCCATGAGCCCCTTTTCGAGAAGTACCGACAGGATCCTCCTGTAGCGGTCCACCTTCGACAGCTCAAGGGAGAAGAGGTCCCTGTAAACCTTCACAGCGGAGCTGGAGAGCTCATGGGTCTTTGAGCTCAGAAAGGTCTTGGTGGAGTGGAGTATCACGATCATGGAAACCAGGTTCAGTATGAGTATGGGGAGGAATAGGTAGAGGAAGAGTATGTTCGCCAGCTTCCTCCTGAGTATGTTCTTTTTCCTCCCCAAGTAGACCTTTATCAGCTTCCTCAGGATTATGGCGGAGACCACCACAAGGGCAAGCAGGTCTATGTTTATGGCGAGGAGTAGAAGGTAGTAGTTGGCGTAAGGCAGGTTCTTTAGGTTCTGGAAGAAGGCTACGTTTATACCCACAAAGGCTGCGAGTATCAGAAAGCCTACGAGGAAGCTCCGCCTCACCTCAGCTCTCTTTTATCCTGTGGTGCTTTATCATCTCTCCCTCTGCCCAGTATATGGCCATCTCGGCTATGTTCTCCGAGTGGTCCGCTATCCTCTCGAAGTGTCTCGCCACGAAGGAGAGGTGAATAACCCTCTTTATGTTCCTGGGGTCCTCCATCACGTAGGTTATTAGCTCCCTCTCGAGCTGGTGGTAGAGCTCGTCTATCATGTCGTCCTTCTCTATTATCTTCTTTGCGAGGAGGGTGTCCCTCTGGAGGAAGCAGATCACGCTGTCGTTCACCATCTCCTTGACCATCTGGGCCATGAGTGTGAGGTTAACGTAGGGCTTTAAGGGTGGCTCCTGGGCTAAGAATATGGACCTCTCAGCTATGTTCTCCGCCTCGTCCCCCATCCTCTCCAGATCCGAGACGATCTTGTATATGCCCATGACGAGCCTGAGGTCGCTCGCCTCGGGCTGGTAGAGAGCCACCATCCTTATGCACCTCCTCTCTATCTCCACCTCGAGGGAGTCTATCTCGTCGTCCCCCTTGATTATCTCCTCAGCCATCTCAACGTTCTGATCGTTGAGGGACCTTATGGCCTTGTCTATGGCCTCCTGGACGAGCTTCGCCATCTTGACGACCAGCTCCTTAGTCTCCTCAAGCTCCTCCAAGAACTTCATGGCTTTAAATTTAACCCCCTTCCATCTCCCTGTAAATATCGAAGCCGCTGCTCGTACCTATCCTGTCCGCCCCGGCCTCTATCATGGCGACGACGGTCTTTAGGTCCCTTATACCTCCGGAAGCCTTCACCTTTATCCTATCACCCCCTGAAGCCTTTAGGATCTTAACGTCCTCGATCGTAGCACCCCCCTTGCCAAAGCCTGTGGAGGTTTTCACGAAGTCGGCACCGGCGCCCACCTGTCTCTTATACACATC
>WFOY01000091.1 GCA_015487835.1 Aquificaceae bacterium | reverse complement strand
CTCGGAGAACGTGATAAGGGGTATCAGAAAGGCCCACGACCTCGGAGCCACCACGGTTGCCTTCACGGGGAGGAACGGTGGGCGTATAGCGGAGATCGTCCACTACGCCTTCATAGTCCCCTCCTACGAGACGCCCAGGATCCAGGAGTGCCACATAACCTTGGGCCACGTCATCTGCGACCTCATAGACGAGATGGTATGAGAAAGGTCCTCCTCTTTCTAAAAGATTCGGAAGAGGCAAGGAGGACCTCGACCCAAATCTCCGAGTTCCTTAAAGGTCAAGGGTGTAAGGTCAGCGTGTTTGTGAACGTCTCCGGGTCTCCCAAGAGAGTAAATCTGAGAGGCTACAGCCTTATGGTCGTTATAGGCGGTGACGGGACCTTCCTGGCAGGGGCGAGGGTCGCCTCCAGGTTCGGTGTGCCTGTCGTTGGTATCAACGAGGGTAGGTTCGGTTTCCTTACTGAGATAGACAAGGATGAGGCGGTGGACATCCTGAAGGATATCCTCAAGGGCAGGGGGAAGGTCCAGAGAAGGATGATGGTCAGCACCTATCTAAGGAGAGGGAGGTGGAGCAAGCACCTTGGTGACTACCTCAACGACGTCGTGGTCTCAAAGAGTGCCCTGGCGAGGATAATGGAGATAGAGGTGTTCACAAACGGGGAGCCTATGATGAAGGTTTACGGTGACGGGGTTATAGTCTCAACACCGACGGGGTCCACGGCCTACGCCCTTTCTGCGGGAGGGCCGATCATATACCCTGACTCGGAGAACCTGCTCTTCGTTCCCATCTGTCCCCACACGCTTTCCAACAGGCCCGTTGTGCTCCCAGCAGACTTCACCATAGGCCTTAGGATCCTCTCCAGGGATAAGGCCTGCTTTCTAACCTTAGACGGCCAGAGGGGTATGTATCTGAACAGGGATGACCTTGTGGAGGTAAAAAGGTCGAGAAGGACCTGTACCATATACCTGCACCCCGAGAAGACCTTCTTCGAGATCCTCAAGACCAAGCTCAGGTGGGGTTGACTATAATTTAAGCCATGATCGAACGCTACACCAGGGAGGAGATAGGAAGGGTATGGTCAGACAGGAACAGGTTCCAGAAGTGGTTGGAAGTGGAACTCGCCGTATGCAGAGCCTGGGCCAAGGTTGGGAAGATACCAAGAGAAGCCCTAAGGAGTATAGAGCAAAAGGTCAGGATAGACGAAGAAACCCTAAAGAAGATAAAGGAGTACGAGAGGGTTTACAAGCACGAGGTGCTCGCCTTCGTTTCCGCCATAGCGGATCAGGTCGGTGAGGACGGGAGGTACATACACCTTGGCATAACCTCCTCCGACGTTATAGACACGGCCCTCGCCCTCCAGATCAGGGAGGCCCTGGAGATAATCCTGAGGGACGTGGATCTTATCCTGGAGGAGCTCAAAAGGCTCGCCTACCAGCACAAGGACACCCTCATGATGGGTAGGACCCACGGGATCCACGCGGAACCTATAACCCTGGGGCTCAAGTTCGCCGTGTGGTACGACGAGATGAGGAGAAACAGGGAGAGGATCCTGAGGGCCAAGGGGACCGTGACCTACGGTAAGATCTCCGGTGCTGTGGGGACCTACTCCAACGTGCCCCCAGAGGTCGAGAGGATAGCTCTGGAGGACCTGGGTCTTAAACCCGAACCCGCATCCACCCAGATAGTCCACAGGGACAGGCACGCCGAGCTTTTGGCAGCTTTAGCGATCACCGCCTCCTCCCTCGAGAAGTTCGCCACCGAGATAAGGCACCTTCAGAGGACTGAGGTCCTTGAGGTTCTTGAACCCTTCACGGAGGGCCAGAGGGGTTCGTCGGCTATGCCCCACAAGAGGAACCCTGTACACTCAGAGCGTATATGTGGCCTGGCCAGGGTGATAAGGTCTGGCCTGATCCCGGCCTTAGAAAACGTGGTCCTCTGGCACGAGAGGGACATATCCCACTCCTCCGTAGAGAGGATCGTCCTCCCTGACGCCACGATAGCTCTCGACTATATACTGAACCTATTTCTTGAGATCCTCAAGGGCCTTGAGGTGAACAGGGAGAGGATGATAAGGAACATGGACCTGTCCCACGGACTCTACTTCTCCTCCAGGGTACTTGTGGCCCTGACGGAGAGAGGCCTCTCACGGGATAGGGCCTACGACCTCGTCCAGAGGTGTGCGATGGAGAGCTGGAAGAGGGGTAAGGACTTCAAAGAGATCCTCCTGGAGGACCCTGAGGTGAGTAAGCTGATATCAAAAGAAGACCTCGACAGGATATTCGACCCTTGGGACTTCGTAAAACACAGGGATTACATATTCAAGAGAGTCTTCGGTTAGGTTACCAGCTCGTCCAGTCTGTCCTTGAGGGCCTGGTAGGCCGTCTGTCTTATGACCTCCTTAAGATCCATCTCCTCTAAGACTTGGTCTATCTTTGCCCTGACGGCCTCAGACACCAGATCCTTCAGATCCTCCATCCTCTCCTGGATAACCCTGGAGACCACCTCCCTGATCCTCTCCTCGGAAAGAGAACTGCTGACCGCTTCCCTTATTATGTTCTCAATGTTCTCTGGTAGTTCCACAGCCTCCACCTCCCTTGGCTTTTCTTCCTCTCTAAAGGTCTCCTTTTCCTCCATTATTTTCTCGAGAGCCTGCATCGCAGGAGCCTCCTCTTGAGGCTCCACAGGCTCTATCTCTATCTCAGGGACCTCCTCAGGTATCTCCCTCTCCACTATCTCCTCAACCTTCTCCTCCTCTAAGGTTTCCTGGGCTACCGGTTCTTCCTGGCTGACCTCTCCAGCGGGAACCTCCTCAGCCTTGACCTCCTCGGGGGCGACCTCCTCCTGGACAGTTTCCTCGACTTCCTCCACTCTCTGGACGGGTTCCTCAACAGCCACGGCCTGTGTGAGGGCCTGAAAGACTACGTTCTTCAGCTGGGAAGGTTCGGCATCCCTGGATATGG
>WFOY01000090.1 GCA_015487835.1 Aquificaceae bacterium | reverse complement strand
GATATAGCATCGTAGAAGTACAGGGTCTCATGACCCACGAGCTCCCTTATATGTTCTGTGAGTTTTTCGGAGGTGAGAGGTCCCGTGGCGACTATAACTATATCATCTTCGGGTATGCGCTCTACCTCCTTCCTCCGGACCTCAATGTTGGGGTGCTCCTCTATCCTTCTTGTTATGTATGAGGCGAATATCTCCCTGTCAACCCCGAGGGCTCCCCCAGCGGGAACCCTTGACTCCTTCGCGGACTCAACCACAAGGGAGTTAAGCAGACTCATCTCAGCCTTGAGCAATCCCGCTCCCGTCGTGAGCTCCATGCCTCCAAGGGTGTTGCTACACACAAGCTCGGCGAGCTTGTCCGTTTTATGGGCTGGCGTCTGTTTCTGGGGTCTCATCTCGTAGAGGACAACCCTGTGCCCTTCTTTTGCCAGCCTCCAGGCAGACTCTACCCCTGCGAGACCCCCGCCGATTACGATAACGCGCTCTTTCATCGGAAAAGAATAATATAGCCCCGAAGGACAGATTTAGGAGCGGACTTTATCTCTTCCCCTTAGGTTCCGGAAGCTGAATTATAGGGGTCATCTTTGTATCGTAAGGTATGAGGATTATCGTGTTGTTGGGGCTCTCAGCATAGACCTTTATGTTCTCTAAGAACTTCCACATGAGGTACTCTTTGGTCAAAGACCCCGCTATTATCCTGTTCGCCTCCGCTATGCCCCTTGCCTCTATCTTCTTCCTTTCCGCTTCGAGCTTCTCCTTTTCAACGAGGAACCTCATCCTCTGGGCCTCCTCTAAAGCTCTCCTCTTCTGCTCTATGGCTTCCACGACCTTTTGGGGTAGCCTTATGTCCCTTATCAGGATCTCATCCAGAATTATGAACCTCTTTTCGAGTTCGTTCCTTACCTGCTGAGCTATCTTCTGCTGTATTAAGGATCTCTCCTGATAGACCTGTGAGCTGTCGAGGGTGGCTATGACGTCCCTTACCGCTGACCTTATCACGGGCTTTATTATCCTGTCCTCGTAGAGGGGACCGTACTCGACGTATATCTCTGAGGCCTTGTCTTGCATTATCTTGTAGAGGGTGGTGAGCTCCACGTTTATGGTGAGTCCATCCTTCGAGAGGGCGTTTATGGAGTTTGCACCTGTAAGATCGTAGCTGTGGGTCCTCACCGACATCAGCTCCACCCTCTGGATGAAGGGGATTATTAGGTGTAGACCCGGCTTCATCTCCTCAGGGCTCGCCTTTCCGAGGGTCAGCTTCACACCAACGTGACCGCTTGGAACTATGACGAAGGGATTTGAGATCAGAGCAAGGACAACCAGGGCAGCTATTACCACACCTGCGACTATCAGACCTCTCGGCACCTGGGGAGGCCTGGGGTATCTGGGCGGTTCTAGGTCCATTCCCTCGTCCCTCCTTTCCGCTTATATAATACTCCTTTAACGGATGGTATGTGAGATATGTCTCGTTGAGAAGAAGCCCAAAGAAGGTGTCCCTGTGATCAGGACCTTCGGGATAACCAAGGAGGAGATCGGGGAGAAACTGAAGGGGATACCCTTCACCCTCGAGGAGACTCTCTCCGGAATAAACCTGTACTTTCAGAGGGAGGAGGACCTCTTAAAGGCTGAGATCGCACTCGGCGATGCCGTTTACTCACGAGGGGAAGCCCTTGAGGAGGTTGTGGGAGGTCTCCTCAGGGACCTTGGCCTCAGTTTGAGTACGGCGGAGAGCTGCACCGCAGGCCTCCTCTCAGCGAGGATAGTTAACGTCCCTGGCAGCTCGGACTACTTTGTTGGCGGTGTTGTGGTTTACTCCAACGACCTGAAGGTGACACTCCTGGGTGTGAGGGAGGAAACTCTTAGAACATACGGGGCTGTCTCTAAGGAGACCTGCCTGGAGATGCTGCGGGGACTGAAGAGCAGGTTCGGTACCGACTGCGGCGTAGCCATAACAGGGGTGGCAGGTCCGGGAGGCACGGAGAACAAGCCTGAGGGCTTGACCTACATAGGCGCTTTCGTAAAAGAAAGATATCTTGTGGAGGAGAGAGTTTTCAAGAAGGGCAGGAACGGGAACAGGTTCCTCTCCACCCAGACTGCCCTCGATATTCTGAGGAGACTTCTATCAGGGGAGGTGTCATGAAGGTCCACGGCACGAGTCTGATCAAGGGAAACGTGAGCATAGCCGATGACGTGGAGATAGGTGCCTTCTGCGTGATAGAGGGTGACATTGAGATAGCCGAGGGAACGAAGATAGGAAACAGGGTGACCATAAAGGGAAGGGTCAGGATAGGCAGGAACTGTAGGATATACGAGGGAGCTGTCATAGGGGAGGAACCCCAGCACCTAAGGTATGAAGGTGAGGAGAGCGAGGTCATTATAGGGAACAACGTGATAATAAGGGAGTACGTGACCATACACAGGGGGACGAAGATCGACAAGATGAGGACCTTAATTGAGGACGACTGCATGCTGATGGCCTACGCCCACGTGGCCCACGACTGTGTGGTGAGAAGGGGTGTGATAATGGCGAACTGTGCGACCTTGGGGGGGCACGTGGAGGTGGGGGAGTTCGCCTTCATAGGTGGGCTATCCGCAGTCCATCAGTGGGCGAGGGTTGGATCCTACGCTATGGTCGGAGGTCTCACAGGCGTTTCCCTAGACATACCCCCCTTCTGCATAGCCTCCGGACAGCACGCAAAACTCTACGGTGTGAACGTCAAAGGGCTCCAGAGGAGAGGTTTTTCCAGGGAGAGGATATCGGCCATAAAGAGGGCTTACAGAATTCTTTTCAGAAGCAACTTCCTGAGGCAGGAGGCCATAGCGAAGCTCAGGAAGGAGTTT
>WFOY01000089.1 GCA_015487835.1 Aquificaceae bacterium | reverse complement strand
GTCCTTTTCGGGTACTCCCTTCACGAGGACTCTGTAGAGTTTTTCGGTCTTTCTCTCCGCGAACTGCTGGGTGAGTTTCCTGTGGGCTCTGTCGTTCTTGGCGATTACCATGAGACCTGTGGTTTCTCTGTCCAGCCTGTGGACTATGCCAGGTCTCTCAACACCGCCGATGGTTGAGAGATCCTTTAGATGATACAAAAGGGCGTTCACCAAAGTCCCCGATGTGTGTCCGGGGGAAGGGTGGACCACCATACCGCAGGGCTTCACAACTACAGCTATATCCTCGTCCTCGTGAAGGATCTCCAAAGGTATGTTCTCAGGCTTTATCTCTAAGGGTTCCGGTTCCGGAACCAAGAGGAGGACTCTGTCGCCAGCCTTTAGCTTCTTCGAGGGCTTCCTCACCTCCTCCCCGTTTACGAGGACGTGGCCCTCCTCAATTAGTCTCTTCAGGTAGGTTCTCGAGAACTCGGGGTAGGAACTGGAGAGAAAGACGTCGAGGCGTGACCCTTCCTTTTCTTCGCCTACTTCAAACTCTACGGTCTCCGTTATCCTCCTCATCCACCTTTATGATTATCTCTATCTCCTTGGGTTCTTCCTCGAGGTTTAGGCTCCTTACGAAACCCAAGACCGTTCCTCTGAGGGCTCTCATGGGGAAGTCTTTTAGCTTTACCCTCTTTCCGTTTATCTTCAGGACCGTTTCCTCCATCGAGGATATTATATAAGTTATGAGCGGTGAGGCTCTGATATTCATGCTGGTCTCCTGGGGTATCATATGGGGTCTTGCGGTCTTCTGCTTTACAATGCTCCTTACCCATCCCGACGTGGAGAAGCTGACACCAAAGCCTTCTCCGCCTCCCCAGGACGAGGAGGAGATAACCTAATCGAAGACGACGGTCCTACCTTCATAGACCAAGACCTTGTGTTCTAAGTGCCACTTCACAGCCCGGGCGAGGACCATCCTCTCTATGTCCTTCCCCTTCCTTATGAAGTCCTCCAAGGAGTCCCTGTGGCTGACCCTTATTATGTCCTGGTCTATTATGGGGCCCTCGTCGAGAACCTCGGTCACGTAGTGGCTCGTTGCCCCTATTATCTTCACACCCCTCTCGTAGGCCCTGTGGTAAGGTTTGGCACCTGGAAAGGCTGGAAGGAAGGAGTGGTGGATGTTTATTATCCTGTTCCTGTACCTATCGACGAAGTCCTTTGAGAGGATCTGCATATAGCGGGCCAGCACGATCAGGTCTATACCTTTCTCTTCCAGGAGTTTCAGCTCTTTCTCCTCGGTCTCCCTTTTGTTGTCCCTCGATTTAGGAATGTGGTAGAAGGGGACGCCGAAGAACTCGGCAACGGGTCTTAAGTCCGGGTGGTTGCTTATTACAAGCTCAGGACTTCCCCTCAGATCCCCGCTCCTGAACCTCTGGAGGAGGTCGTACAGACAGTGTCCCTGTTTGGAGACGAATATGGCTACCTTCTGGAGGTAGTCACTGAAGTGGATCCTGTAGTCCATGGAGAACTTCTCCGCTATAGGTTTGAAAGCCTCTCCTATCTGGTCCCTCGGTATCCTGAACTCCGTTATGTCCCACTCTACCCTCGCGAAGAAGATGCCTTTCTGGAAGTCTATGTGCTGGTCGAAGTGGATTATGTTCCCGTTGTTGGTTGCGATAAAGCTGGCTATCTCTCTAACTATACCTTTACGGTCTGGGCACGAGACAAGGAGTATGGCAGAGACCATCTAACCCTGGTTCTTCTCAAGTCTCTTCGATCTCAGCCTCTGCTTTCTCAGTCTCTCGTTCATGATCCTCTCCTTAAGGGTCTTGGGCCTTGGTCCTCTTCCGGATCCGTCAGATCCTGCGAAGACAGCCTGGCTCAGCATCTCCTCGTGTTTCCTCTCCTCCAGCTCTCTTTCTTTCTCTATCTCCTCCTGAGACTTCACCTGGACGTGGAAGAGGGTTGAGATCGTGTGGGTCTTTATGTTGTGGAGCAGGTCCTCGAAGAGTTCGAAGGCCTCCCTCTTGTACTCTATAAGGGGGTCCCTCGCCGCGTAGCCTCTTAGGTATATACCTTCTCTCAGCCTGTCTAAAACGTGGAGGTGCTCCCTCCAGAGGGTGTCGAGGATGTTTAGGAGTATTATCCTCTCCAGCTCTCTCATTGTTTCGGGACTTCCTATCTCCCTCTCCTTCTCCTCGTAGAGTTCTTTCAGCTTCTCGTGGAGGGCGTTCACAAGGTCCTCCTTGTCCCTCGCCTCCGGTATTTCCACGTCCCTACCGATCCACTCCTTGAGGAAGTCCCTGAGGGGTTCAGTCTCCCAGAGTTCTGGTTCCTCCTCGGGCAGGAGTCTCTCCACCTCCCTCTCCAGGACGTCCCTCATGAACTGGAGTATCTCCTCTTTAAGGTTCTCACCTTCGAGGATGTCACGCCTTAAGGAGTATATGACCTCCCTCTGGGTGTTCATAACGTTGTCGTACTCGAAGAGCCTCTTCCTTATCTGGAAGTTCTGGGCTTCGACCCTCTTCTGGGCGTTCTGGATGGCCTTGGTTACCATCCTGCTCTCTATGGGTTCCCCCTCGGGGATCTTGAGCATGTCCATCAGCTTGCTAACCCTCTCACCTCCGAAGAGCCTGAGGAGGTCATCCTCTAAGGAGAGAACGAACCTGGACTCTCCGGGGTCCCCCTGCCTTCCCGACCTTCCCCTCAGCTGGTTGTCTATCCTCCTCGACTCGTGCCTCTCGGTCCCTATTACGAGGAGACCTCCGAGCTTTCTCACTATCTCCTTCTCCTTCTCTGTTATCCTGTAGGCTTCTTCAAAGGCCCTCTTCCACTCCTCCTCGGTGGCGTTCTCAGGGTTCTTTCCCCAGGAGAGGATTATCTCCCTGGCGAGGTACTCGGGGTTTCCGCCGAGGAGTATGTCGGTTCCCCTACCCGCCATGTTGGTGGCTATGGTGACAGCACCGACCCTCCCTGCCTGAGCTATGATGTAGGCCTCCTTCTCGTGGTGCTTTGCGTTGAGGACGTTGTGGGGGATGCCCTTTTTTAGGACCTCCTTTATACGTTTTTGGACCTCCTCCTCGGAGACCTCGTAGCGTTTTTTGAGATCCTCTATCCTCTCCTTTACCTCCTCCTTCTCGAGGATACGCCTTAGAAGCCTCTTGTTCTTTAAAAGGGAGGAGAGGTGCTCGTTGTCCTCTATGGACACGGTCCCCACGAGGACAGGTCTTCCGAAGATGTGGTTTATCAGAACTTCTTCGACAACCTTCTCCCACTTCTCCTTTTTTGTCTTGTAAACCAGGTCCGGGAGGTCCCTCCTTATCATCGGCTTGTGGGTTGGGATCACGACCACGTCGAGGCCGTATATCTCCCTGAACTCGAGGGCCTCCGTCTCGGCGGTTCCCGTCATGCCAGCCAGCTTCCTGTAGAGCTTGAAGTAGTTCTGGAAGGTGATAGAGGCCAAGGTCTGGTTCTCCTCCTTTACCTTGACCCCCTCCTTCACCTCTATGGCCTGGTGGAGTCCGTCGGACCACCTCCTCCCTGGGAGGACCCTCCCCGTGAACTCGTCAACGATCAGGACCTCACCGTCCTTTACTATGTAGTGGACGTCCCTCTTGAAGAGGTGGTGGGCCCTTATGGACTGGACTATGGCGTGGAGCAGGTCTATGTGCTTGAGATCGTAGAGGTTGTCTATCTGAAGCATCCTCTCTATCTTGGCTATACCCTGCTCGGTGAGGGTCACATTCCTGTTCTTCTCGTCAACGGTGAAGTCTTTGTCTTTTTCGAGCTTCCTGACAACCCTGTCGGCGACGCGGTAGATCTCCGTGTCCATCTGGGCGGGCCCTGAGATGATGAGGGGGGTTCTGGCCTCGTCTATGAGGATCGAGTCCACCTCGTCCACTATGGCGTAGTTGTGACCCTTCACCTGGACTATGTCCTCCTTGGAGAAGGCCATGTTGTCCCTGAGGTAGTCGAACCCGAACTCGTTGTTGGTCCCGTAGGTCACGTGGGCGGAGTAGGCTTCCCTCCTCGGGACCTCCTCGAGGACCGTGTAGAAGGCCTTCTTCGCCTCCACGTTCACCCTCTCCGAGGGTAGGATGTCCTCGGTAAAGCCTCTTGGCCACACCCTCACGTCCTTCTCTACGGCGGACCTGAAGGCCTCCTCGTCAGCCCACTTCACCCTGTAGGACTTCCCGTCAGAGTTTATGACCCCCACCTCGAGACCGAGGAACCTGTATATGGGCCCCATCCAGAGGGCGTCCCTCCTGGCGAGGTAGTCGTTCACAGTAACTACGTGGACCCCTTCTTCGGTCATGCCGTTCACCGCGACCGCGAGGGTGGCCACCAGGGTCTTACCCTCCCCTGTCTTCATCTCCGCTATCTTCCCCTGGTGTAGGACGAAACCCCCTATCAGCTGGACATCGAAGTGCCTGAGGCCCAGTGTCCTCTTGGCTGCCTCCCTCACGAGGGCGAACACCTGGACCACCTCGTCGGTGATCTCACCCCTAAGTATCCTCTCCCTGAGATCCTCATCGGACCTTATCTTTTCGTGGATCTCCTTAGCCCTCTCTACGAGTTCGCTGTTGGGAACCTGGTCCAGGTCCTTTTCGAGATCGTTTACGCGTCTGACGAAGGGTCTTAGCCTCTTTATCTCCCTCTCGTTCTTTGTTCCCAGGATCCTGCGGAGTAACCAGCCTATCATAGTGATCTCCCTAAGTTTCTTAATTTAAATAGTTTAAAATAGAACCGCAAGGAACCGTCGTGAAAGGCAGCGACAGGAAGCGGATCCTATCACTCCTCAGGGACCTGATATACCAGCTCACCGGCAACTACTACCCTGAGGAGAGGATGAGAATATTCGAGTACAAGATAGAGAGGCTGCTGAAAAATATAGGCATGGATAGAGAGAGCCCTGAGGCTGTGATGACCTACTTTATGGGGAAGGGAAGGGACGCCCTGATAGACCTTATGACGGTCCCGGAGACCAAGTTCTTCAGGGAGAGGGAGCAGCTGGAGGTCCTTCTGGACAAGGTGATCAACGGGATACCAGCGCCTGAGATAGCCAGCGTGGGGTGCTCCACGGGCCAGGAACCCTACACCGTAGCGATGATGCTGAGAAGGAGGGGCAGGACCGGGAGGATCACGGGCTTCGACATAAGTTTGGGTGTTCTTGAGAAGGCCAGGTCCGGTATATACCAGATCGAGGAGATCAGGGACATACCGGAGGACTACAGGGATTTCATAAAGGTGAAGGGAAATGTCTTCGAGATAAAGGAGGACATAAGGGTAATGGTTAACTTCAAGAGGGCGAACATAATAGACCCTTCCGACTTTTCGGGGTTCACAGGCACCTTCGATCTTGTCCTATGTAGGAACGTCCTCATATACTTCGATAGGTCCTCAAAGGAAGCTGCCCTCAAAAACATCTGGACAATCCTGAAGAGGGAAGGCGTGCTCACGATCTCATCCACCGAGATCCTCGGGAAGGAGTTTCACGACCTCTTTGAACCCTTTAAAGTTGGTAAGTTCTTCTTCTACAGGAGGAGGGGCTGATGATAAGGGTCCTCATTGTCGACGACTCACCCTTCGTTAGGCTTATGCTGAAGAAGATACTAAGCGGGTCCGGGGACATAGAGGTGGTGGGGGAGGCCTCCAACGGCAGGGAGGCTGTGGAGAAGGTGAAGGAAAAGAGGCCGGACGTTGTGACCCTCGACATAAACATGCCTATCATGGACGGACTCACAGCCCTCGAGGAGATAAGGAAGGTCTGTCCCACCTGCAGGGTCCTCATGATAAGCGCACTCACGAAGGAGGGAGCGAAGGAAACCATGGAGGCCCTCAGCAAGGGGGCTGTGGACTTCATAACCAAGCCCTCGAGCGCTGAAGATCTCCTCAAGTTCAAAGAGGAGATAGTCTCCAAGGTAAGGGCAGTCCACAGGGCGAGGATCCAGAGGGTAGAGGGAGATCTCAGGACTCCTGAGGTGAGACCCCGCGGTTTCTCAAGGAACCCCGTCGTCGCCATAGGGGTGTCAACCGGAGGCCCCCAGACCCTGAGCTACGTTTTTTCCAAGCTACCCGCGGACTTCCTATCACCGATCCTCGTGGCCATACACATGC
>WFOY01000088.1 GCA_015487835.1 Aquificaceae bacterium | reverse complement strand
CAACACTGACCAGGCGGAGAACGTGATAAGGAACGTGGACTTCGCCAAGGAGATGTCCACATTCACCACTATGCAGATAAGGATGCAGGCCGGTATAGCGATGCTCGCACAGGCGAACACGCTACCGCAGCTCGTTCTACAGCTCCTGAGGTAAAGGGTATGAGGGGAGGGACGAACCCTCCCCCTTACCTTAAGGAGAGGTGGCCATGAGGGTGATGGCTAAGGGTTCTGAGGTCGATTTCCACCTTATAACTCAGGTGGAGAGATCCCTCAGACCCGACAGGGGAGCGGAGAGCGTAAGGAAGAACATAGAACAGAGGACCCGGGAGCTGGTCCAGGAGGCGAGGTTGAGCAACGACGAGCTCCAGAGGATAATCCAGGAGATAAGGAGGAAGCTGGACTACCTTAACAGGTACCTCAAGATAGACATAGACGACCAGCTCGAGATCCCCGTGGTCAAGATCTTCGAGAGGGACACCAACAGGCTGATAAGGCAGATACCCCCCGAGCACCTTCTGAGCCTCATGAAACGTATAGACCAGATGCTCGGCATATTACTTAACGAGAGGGTGTGATATGGCTGGAGAGCTGTCGCTTACAGGAATAACGGGAACCTGGTTCGATGCGGGTGCGATGGTTGACCAGATAATGCAGTTAAAGGCGATCCCCCTCCAGAGGCTCCAGCAGGAGAAGGCTGAGATCCAGGCGAAGCTAACTTCCCTTGGGAACCTCTCAGGTGCTATCGGAGACTTCCTCTCCCTCTTTGAGAACCTAAACGTTGATGAGATCTTCAGCGGTAAGAAGGCCACGGTCTCAAACCCGGACGTCCTCTCCGCCTCGGTAACTCAGGATGCCCCTGAGATAGAGTTTTCCGTCACTGCCAACAAGCTCGCCCAGGCGGAGATAAGGGTGTCGAACGGTGGCGTTGCGGACCTCTCCACAACCTTCGCAAGCTCAGGAACCCTGACCATAGCCTACGATACGGGATCCACGACCGAGACCTTCAACGTGGACTACACCGCGGGCCAAACCCTTGAGGACCTGGTGAACGCCATAAACTCAGCCCAGAGCAGGGTGAGGGCTTCCGTGTACTACGACGGGACTTCCTACAGGCTGATGCTGTCAGAGGTGGATGTAGGTGCTTCCTCCGTCGAGACCGACACTGTCGGGGGTGTTTACGTCATAGACGTTACCGGGCTCCCCTCCGAATTAGGAACCGGTCTGGACACCATACAGTCAGCCCAGAACGCCGAGATAGTGATCGGGTCAAGTTCGCCCATAACGAGCCCCTCCAACACCTTCGACAACGTGATCACAGGGATAACCCTCACGGTTAAGGCTACGGGAACCTCCACGGTTACCGTTACCGAGGATCTTTCAGGCGTTTCAAGCTTTTTGGAGGACTTCGTGAAGAACTACAACGCCTTGGTGGACCTCGTTGACTCGATGACCCTGGGTGAGGAGGCCCTGTTTGCAGGCGAGAACCTTGTTTCGGGTGTGAAGTTCGGCATAGCAGACAGGCTCGATCCCCTGATAGAGATCGGCCTGATAGACTACGACGGTGAGACGGGAAAGATATCCCTAAACTCTTCGAGGCTGAGCGACCTACTCTCTTCGGACCCTGACAGCGTAAAGGAAGCTATATCAGAACTTAAGGACACCTACACATCCTTCCTCCAGGTTTACTCGGACACCTTCAGCTCCTTCGAGGCCAACTTCAACGACCAGATAGAGAGGATAGACGAGAGGATCAGCCAGATCGCCCAGAGGCTGGCTCAGGAGGAGATGATCCTGAGGAGGGAGTTCTCGAGGCTCGAGGCCTTCATAGCGGAGGCGGAGATGCTGAGAGAGCGCTTCAGGCAGTTCGTGACGACCCTCTCTGAGATGATGGGCGGAGGTGATCAGTCATGAGTCCCGCTGAGGTTTATCTCCAGAACCTTGTGGAGAACGCCAACCCCATAAGGCTCGTGATCTTGCTCTACGACAAGGCGATCCTCTGCATAGAGGAGGCCATGGACGCCATACAGAGAGGCGTGGACAAGATCGAAAACCTAAAGACGAAGGCTGAGAACCTGACCAGGGCCGTGGACATACTTATAGTTCTCAGGTCCTCCCTCGACACTGAGAAGGGAAAGGACATATCCAAAAACCTTGACGAAATCTACGAAGTTCTTATAGATGAAATTGTGAGGGCTAACATGAAGAACGATCTGGAAACCTTGAGCAAGGTGAAGGAGATACTCGAAGATCTAAGATCTGCCTGGGAGGAGGCGGAGAAGAAGGTCTATCCCAAAGAGGAGGTAGCGAAGAGGTCGGATGAATGAAAACCTCAAAAGCCTGCTTCTGAAATGCCAAGTTCTCTTAGAGGAGGGGGACTTCGATAATCTTATAAAGACCCTTGAGGAGATAAACTCTATGGACCTTAAAGGCCTCAAAAGGGAAGATTACGAGGAGGCCCTGAGGCTGATCGAGTTCCTCATAAAGAAGGCAGAGGAGAAGAAGCTGAACATAGCCGAGAAGATCATGAACATCCAGAGGTTCAAGGGTTACGCCAGGTGATCATATGCTCTCCTTTGTAGAGGGCACACCTCCACCCACCACCTCTACTGCTTCCCTCAGGGTAACCGCGAAGGCTTTGAAGCACGCCTCCGCCACGTGGTGGAGTATCCTTCCCTCGAGGACCTTCAGGTGGACCGTTGACCTACTCTCCAAGGCGAAGCCCTT
>WFOY01000087.1 GCA_015487835.1 Aquificaceae bacterium | reverse complement strand
TCCTCGGTCAGGTTCAGGAAGTCCAGCCGCCTCCTGACCTCATCCTCGTTAAGGCCGAGTACTCTTATTATCCTGTTTACCAATGTTCTTTTAAATTTACAGAATTTTACAGAAAACACAACTTCAAAAAAGACTTGCCTTTCTGGAAAAGGGCTTTACATTAAGAAGCCTATTAGGAGGATTTTTGCGAAAGAAGACCTACGTCTTTGACGGCGACACGATCAGGATCTTAGAAGAAATCAAGGTCGAGCTGGGCAAGAAGGAGACCCAGATCCTCAAAGAGGCCCTCAGGCTCTACTACGAACACCACCAGTCCATGAAGAGAGATCTTGACCGCCTTGAGACCCTGGTGAGGGACTTGGAGAGGATGGTGGAGAGGATCTCCGAACTTAGCTACAAGCTGGGAAAGTGTGAGGAGAGGCTGAGATCCCTCGAGGAGGAGATAAGAAGGATCAGAGGCGGTTAAAATATTAAACCGCCATGGGTGACGTGGAGAAGGTGATCATAATAGGAGGGGCCTGTGCCGGCCTCACGGCGGCCATATACACGGCCAGGGCGAGGTTAGACCCACTCGTGTTCACGGGGAGCATGTTCGGCGGTCAGCTAATGATGACCACAGATGTGGAGAACTTCCCCGGCTTTCCGGATGGCATACAGGGCCCTGAACTCATGGATAGGATGAGACGCCAGGCGGAGAGGTTCGGGGCGAGGCTCATATACGAGGACGTAACTAAGGTGGACTTCTCCTCGAGACCCTTCAGGGTGTGGGCAGGTGACAAGGAGTTCCTCGCCCACAGCGTCATCATAGCCACCGGTGCAAAGCCGAGGACACTGGGTCTTGAGTCCGAGGAGAAGCTCTTAGGTAAAGGGGTCTCCTACTGTGCCGTCTGTGACGGTGCCTTCTTCAAAGGATCTGACGTTGTTGTGGTGGGTGGTGGTGACTCGGCCATGGAGGAGGCCCTTCACCTCACCCAGCACGCAAACAGCGTGACGGTTATCCACAGGAGGGACAAGCTGAGGGCCTCTAAGATAATGCAGGAGAGAGCCTTTGCAAACCCGAAGATAAGCTTTATATGGGACAGCGTGGTTGAGGACATAAAGGACGTAACCAAGGACAGGGTCACGGGTGTCCTGATAAGGAACGTAAAGACGGGCGACAAAAGGGAGATACCCTGTGAGGGTGTCTTCATAGCCATAGGCCACGAGCCCAACACCAAGATATTCGAGGGCCAGGTCGAACTCGACGAGAGGGGCTACATAAAGGTCAGGGACTTTGTGAAGACATCCGTGGAAGGGGTCTTCGCAGCGGGGGACGTCCACGACCACAGGTTCAGGCAGGCGATAACGGCCTCGGCCTTCGGGTGCATGGCAGCCTTAGAGTGCGAGAGGCATCTGTCTGAGAAGGGGATAATCTAATCTATCCCCACCACCTCCCCGTCCCTCAGGTTTACTACCCTGTGGAAGAAGCGTCTAAGCTCCGGGTTGTGGGTCGCCACCACGAAGGTTATGCCCTTGGTCTGGTTCAGGTTTTTGAAGAGTTCGAAGATCCTAATGCCCTCCTCCATGTCTAGGTTACCTGTAGGTTCATCGGCAAGAATGAGAAGGGGGTCAGAGATCAGAGCCCTGCCTATGGCCACCCTCTGCTGCTCCCCCCCGGAGAGCTGGTGGGGTTTGTGTTTTAGCCTGTGGGAGAGCCTCAGGAAGTCCAGGATCCTCCTCGCCTTCTTCTCGGCCTCCTTAACACCTATCATCTCGCCTATGAGGATCAGGTTCTCGAGGACGGTGAAGTCTTCGAGAAGGTAGTAAAACTGGAAGATGTAAGCTACCCTCCCTTTCCTGAACTCGGCGAGGTCATCCTCGTCCATCGTGCTGATCCTCTTTCCGAAGAGAAAGACCTCTCCCCTGGTGGGTCTGTCCAGACCCCCTATAAGGTGGAGCAGGGTGCTCTTGCCCGACCCGGAGGGTCCCATGACACCCAGGAAGTCCCCTCTCCCGACGGTTATCTCCGCACCCTTGAGGGCCCTTGTGCCGTCCGGGTAGATCTTCCAAAGGTCCTGAGTTCTCACCACATCACTCATTCCTTAGGACCCTCACAACGTTCTCCTGGGAGGCTTTCATGGCCGGGATCAGGGATGACAGGAAGGAGAGGAACAGGGTACCCAAAAAGACCGCCACAAGATCGGTTACCTTTATGTGAACTGGAATATGGGTCATCATGTAAACCTCCTCGGGGACCCTTATGATCTTGTACTCGTTTATGATGTAAGCTATGCCGAAGGAGGCCGCCATCCCGAGGATCGATCCCACCACACCTATGGTCATACCCACCAGAAGGAATATCCTCAGGATATCCGCACTCTTCATACCGAAGGTCTTCAGAACCGCTATGTCCCTTACCTTCTCCCTCGCCTTCACGAAGAGGAGGCTCGTTATGTTGAAGGAGGCGACGAGGACCATAAGAAGGAGTATTAGGAAGAGGGCCAGCTTCTCGAGCTGGAGGGCGTTGAAGAGGGGTCTGTTGAGGTCTATCCAGGACCTCACTATCAGGGTTTTCTTTCCAAGGGTCTCCAAGATCTTACGCTTAACCTCCTGGGCCGTGTAGGGGTCCTTTATGTAAACCTCGAGGCCGTCGAACTTGAAGCCTCTCTTGAAGAACCTCTTGGCCTCCCTGTGCCTCATGTAGGCTATAACGAAGTCCCTGTCGTAGGACCCTGTCTGGAAGACACCTCCTACCTTGACCTCCTTAGTTTTGGGAACGAACCCTGTGGGTGTCCTTATGCCCATGGGTGAGACCAGGATCACGTTGTCGCCTGCGAAGACACCAAGGACATCCGCTATGCCCTTCCCGATCACCAGACCCTTCAGCTTACCGCTGACCAGCTGGGAACCCACTATGTCTTTAAAGGCTTTCTCCTTGTAACTCACCGCCTTTATGGTAACGGGCTGGACCCTGTCCTCCTTTACGAGGATGGCGTTGTACAGGGTAAAGGGGAGGACCTCCACAACCTCCGGTATGTTCTCTATCCTCCGCCTGAACAGGTTAAGGTCCTCAAACCCGGACGAGCTGACTATTATGTGGGGGGCACTGGAGAGGATCTTCTCCTTCAGGGAATCCTGGAAGCCCGTGAAGACCCCAAGGGTGAGGAGGATCGCACATACGCTTAGGAAAACTCCGAAGAAGGATATCAAGGTTATAAGAAGGGTGCTCCCCTTAACGGATATGAGGTACCTTATGGCTATCTTTAGGGCTATCCTCATGGGATCATCCTCAGGGATTTGATTATCTCCTTCTGCCTGTTCAGAACGTACCTCCTTATCTTGACCATCTCCTTCTTGGGAAAGCTGACCTCAAAGCCTATCCTCACGTAAACGTCCCTGCCGAGACCTACCGCGTTTCTAAGCATGCCCGTTCCGGTCGCCTCCACATCCCCGGGGAGCAGAACCTTTATCCTGAACTCTCCGACCCTGTCCGTGTCCTTAGTTTTCTCAGATATCTCCTTCAGGAGGTCTATAAACTCCCTGTGTTCCTGGTCACTCAGCACAACGCCTACGCCGGTCTCGCTCACATCCTTGGCCATCGTCTCGACACGTAAGTTCTCCGCCTCTATGACCACCTTCACGGGCCTGTTCTCGTCTGGCTCCACCCTTACGGACCTCCTCTTTATGAACTCCGGAGGATCTACGAAGTTCTCAAGCATCAGGACAAGTTCCTTTCCCAGATTGCTGAAGACCTGGGTCTGGGCGTACTCCTCGGAGTTCACCTCTACAT
>WFOY01000086.1 GCA_015487835.1 Aquificaceae bacterium | reverse complement strand
CTTCGAGAGAAAGGGTCAGAACTGGTCCCCTCGTCTCGGTGGAGTAGGTTATGGAGGCGTAGAGCTCTTTTACTATATTGGCCTTCTCCACCACCAGAACGCCTACGGGCATCTCACCGTAGACGGGGTATTCGAGGAGAGCTTTGATCTCTTCGATGGCCTCTTCGGGGGAGGAGCACAGCCTTACAGCTCCTGCCTTCCCCCTTTTACCTACGAGGACCTGGGACTTTACCACGCACTCTCCCAGCTGGTTTACGAAGTTCTCAACCTCCTCGTTGATGTGATCCACAAACAGATACTTGGGAGTGGGGATGCCGAACTTTTTAAATATCTTGTCGTAAGCCTCGTATTCGTACAGGTCCATTTTCCTTCCTCCGCCTGAGGTTTGGATTATTAAGTATAACCTATAATGAGGAGGTAGAGATGCCCTACAAGTTCAGGAACTTCTACGAGTTCGTAGAGGAGAACGCAGAGCGTTTTCCGAGAAGACCCGCCCTCTTCGAGGAGAACACCAAGGTTAGGTGGAGGGATCTCAAGCACCAAGTGGACTCCTTCGCCCGATACCTGGAGCTTGTGGGTGTGAGGAAGGGCGATAACGTGGCGATGTTGATGGGAAACTCGAAGGAGTTTGTAATAGCCCTCCTGGCGATCGGGAAGCTGGGTGCGGTTCCCGTTCCCCTCAACACCTTCCTCAAAAGGGCTGAGCTCGAATACATACTCAACGATTGTGGGGCTAAACTTCTCATAACCCAGGGGAAGTTTGCGGATCTTCTGAAAGGCATAGAAGAAAGCACAGAGATAGATAAGCTCATATGGTCCGAAGGGGCTCCTAAGCTGGACGAGAGGAATCTGAGCTTCGATGAGGGTTTGACGATAGAAGACTACGAGCATATAAGACCTCAGGCAGACTTGGAGGACACCGCCGTTATGCTTTACACCTCTGGAACGACAGGAAAGCCCAAAGGTGTCATGCTCACATACAAAAACATCTTTTCAAACATAGAGAACATCGTCAGGGTTTTCGACATAAAGCCCAAGGACAGGTTCATAGTCTACCTTCCCATGTTCCACGCCTTCACCCTAACCGCGACCGTGCTTCTGCCTTTGTACACCGCAAGCCCTATAGTAATAGTGAGGTCCATAATGCCCTTCTCCAACGTGATAAAGCAGACGCTTCTGAAAAGGGTAACCGTTTTCATGGGAGTTCCCGAGGTCTTCAACGCCCTTTCCAAGGCGAAGCTTCCCTGGTACTTCATGTGGTTCAACCGCATAAGATATTTCGTCTCGGGAGGCGCTCCCCTTCCCCTCGACACCCTTGAGAGAATGAAGAAGAAGTTCAAAAGGGCGGTTCTGCTGGAAGGGTACGGCCTGAGCGAGTGTTCCCCCGTGGTGTCGGTGAACCTTCCGCACAAGCAAAAGCCTCTATCGGTCGGTCCTCCCCTTCCCGACTACGAGGTGAAGATAGTGGACGAGGAACTTGTGGAGCTCCCTACGGGGGAGGTGGGTGAGATTATCGTGAAGGGGGACTGCGTTATGAAGGGGTACTACAACAATCCCTACGAAACGGAGAACACCATAATAAACGGCTGGCTAAGGACGGGAGATCTGGGATACGTTGATGAGGAGGGCTTCCTATACATAGTCGACAGGAAGAAGGATCTCATAATCTGCAAGGGCATGAACATATACCCCAGGGAGGTGGAGGAGGTTCTCATGAGCCATCCCAAGGTAGAGCTCTGTGCGGTTGTGGGTAAGAAGGACTCTCACCACGGTGAGATACCTGTCGCCTTTGTGAAGCCTGCGGAAGGCGAGAAGCCGAGTGAGTCCGAGCTGAGGGAATTTCTTAAGGAGAGGCTCGCCAACTACAAGATTCCGAGGCAGTTCATATTCGTAGACGACCTTCCCAAGAACGCCACGGGTAAGGTCCTGAAGAGGGTTCTCAGGGAGAAGCTAAACAAGGGAGAGTTCGACAAGGTCGGGTAGTCCTCTCACTTCCTTCTTAGTTCCCTCCTCAGGTCTTTCTACGAATACGCTTATGTCCGTGCACCTGGGAGTCCCCTCCAGGCTCTCTAAGAACTCCCTCGCCTGATCCTCCTGTCCCAGGGCGAGGTTTATAAGCCCCAGAAGGAGATACCTCTCGTAGCAGTCTGGGGCTATCAGAAGCCACTTTGTTGCCTCCAGGTATTTGAACTCGGTTATGTACCTCATACCCTTCAGAAGCGGGTCCCTCTCACCCTCGAGGTCGGACCTTCTCAGCCTCCTTCCTTCCTTGTAGAGGGATATCCTGAACCTCACCCTCATGGGATATAAGGTTATATATATCTTCGAGTCTTTCCACGCACACGCTCAGGTCATCGCACTCCACCTCGAGGATCGGCTCACCGAACTGTCTGTATTTCTTGTCGTAATACTCCTCTATCAGAAACCTGACCACCTCCCTGTAGTCCTTCTCTTTGAACTTCTCCATGAGATACTCGAACCTCTGAGGTCCTAAGTATTTCTTGATCCTCCCGACCGCCTGGATCGCCTCCTCCTCCCAGCCCTCCTCCGAGGTGTAGTCCTCGAGTATGTTCTCGATCCTTCGCCAGAGGGAGGCCTTTACCTCTACGTAGATTCCTTCGCTCTTCTTCCTCCACACGGGATCGGGTATGTAGAGGTTGCCTATCCTCCTGCTCTCGTCCTCAACGAAAACGAGTCCCTCCCCGATCCTCCTCAGCTCCTCGTAGACGAGGGAGTCGAACATCTTCTGGGAGACCTGGGACCTTATCCCGACGCTTCCGAAGACAGAGCCCCTGTCCTTGGCGAGATCCTCAAGATCCAGAACGGGATACCCCCTCCTCCTCAGCTCCCTGAGAACCTTGGTCTTCCCTACTCCAGTCTTCCCCGTGAGGACGATGAACCTTATACCCTCCGTTAGCCTTTCCATATCCTTGAGAATGAACTGCCTGTAGGCCCTGTAGCCTCCCCTGAGCCTGAGGAGGTCCAGACCCATCTTGGACATGGCCTCGCACATGCCCTGACTCCTCATCCCTCCCCTCCAGCAGTAAACGATCACGTTCTCATGTTTTTCTTTCAGCTCCCTGAACTTTCTGTAAAACTCCTCCAGCTTGCGCCTCGCTATCTCCTCTCCCAGTTCCTTTGCCTTCTCAACCCCCTCCTTTCTGTAGACGTAGCCTATGAGCCTCTTCTCCTCGTTCTCGAAGAGAGGGACGTTCACCGCACCTGGTATGTGGAACTCCTCGAACTCCTGGGGACTCCTTATGTCTACCAGTATTCTGTCTTCGAGACTGTAGATCTCGTGAGGGTCTATGTCCCTGTAGCCCATAGGTATTAAGTTATGATTTTAGCATGTACGGCAAGCCCTTAATCAGGCTCTCCGAGGCGAACGAAGTTAAGAGGCTCCTCAGGAAAGCGAGATTGAACACCGTATGTGAGGAATCCAGATGTCCCAACATCTCCGAGTGCTTCGGAAGCAGGACCGCTACCTTCATGATCCTTGGGGACAGGTGCACGAGGGGATGCACCTTCTGCAACGTGAAGAGGAAGCGCCCCCTGCCCGTAGACGAGGAGGAGCCCTACAGGATCCTGGAGGCGGTAAAGGTCCTGGGTCTGAGGTATGTGGTTATCACGTCCGTCACTAGGGACGATCTACCCGACGGGGGAGCAAAGCAGTTCGCAAGGTGTGTGAGAGTCCTGAAGGAGAACTTGGAAGGGGTTAAGGTGGAGGTCCTCATACCCGACTTCAGGGGAAGGAGGGAGTCCCTGGAAACGGTTCTGGAAGCTAGTCCAGACGTTCTCAACCACAACGTGGAGACGGTCCCGAGGCTGTACCCGAAGGTTAGGGTAGGGGCCAGATACGAGAGGAGCTTGAGGATTTTAGAGTGGAGCAAGGAGATAGCCCCTCATGTTCCTACCAAGTCCGCACTTATACTGGGGTTCGGGGAAACTATGGGAGAGATAGTGGAGGTTCTCAGGGATCTAAGGAGCGTGGGATGCGACTTCCTGACGGTGGGCCAGTACTACGCCCCCTCCCTAAAACACCATCCCGTTCTCAAATACTACTCGGAGGAGGAGTTCAGGGAGATAGAGAGGATTGCCTACTCCCTCGGTTTCAGGTTCGTAGCCTGCGGTCCGAACGTGAGGAGCTCCTACAGGGCTTTCGAGGGATACCTCTTGGGTCACAGCTCCTGAACGGGGTAAACCTTAGGGGTTTGACCCTTCTCTTTGAGCTTCCTGTAGCTCTCTATGGCTCTCAGTATGGCGTAGCCTCCTCTGACCGTGGTCGTGTAGGCCACCCCGTGCTGGACGGCCGCCCTCCTTATGAAGTAGGCATCGCTCACCTCCCTCTTGCCCGTGGGGGTGTTAATTATCAGGTGTATCTGGCCGTTCCTTATGTAGTCCACCACGTGGGGCCTTCCCTCCGATATCTTCAGAACGTGCTCAGTCTGTATGCCTCTGCTCTTCAGAAACCTGTGGGTTCCTGTGGTCGCGAGCACTCTGAAGCCGAGTTCGATAAAGCCCCTGACGAGGTCCACTATCTTCTCCTTGTCCCTGTCCGCCACGCTCACGAACACATTGCCTCCGTCGGGAAGCCTGTTGCCCGCGGCCAGCTGGGCCTTGTAGAAGGCCAGGCCGAAGTCCTCGTCCACCCCCATAACCTCTCCCGTGCTCTTCATCTCGGGTCCCAGGAGTGGATCCACTTCGGGAAACCTGTTCCAGGGAAAGACCACCTCCTTTACCGTGTAGAGCTTCCTGCCCTTGGGAACGAAGTCGGAGGCTACGTGGCTCTCGCCCCTCTCCAATAGCTCGAACACTTCGGGGATCAGATCCCTGAGCCTCCTCCCGAGGGCCACCTTGGTGGCGAGCTTGGCGAGAGGGTATCCTACGGACTTGCTCACGAAGGGAACGGTCCTCGATGCCCTGGGATTGACCTCCAAAACGTAAACCTCTCCACCTGAAACCGCGAACTGTAGGTTTATGAGACCCTTAACCTTTAGAGCCCTGGCCACCTTTCTGGACTGCTCCTTGACCTTTTCGATCACCCCCTCCTCTAAGGTGTAGGGAGGTATGGAGGCCGCGCTATCTCCCGAGTGGACCCCCGCCTCCTCTATGTGCTCCATTACCGCACCTATGAGGACGTCCTCTCCGTCCGCGACCGCGTCCACGTCCAGCTCCACGCTGTCCTGAAGGTACTTGTCTATGAGTATGGGCCTCTCGTAGCTGACGCTCACCGCTTCTTCCAAGTACTCAAGCAGATCCCCCTCGTCGTAAACGATCTTCATCGCCCTTCCCCCGAGAACGTAGGAGGGCCTCACCAGAACTGGAAATCCTATCCTGTTGGCCACCTCGAGGGCTTCCTCCCTGCTCTTGGCGGTTCCGCTCTCGGGCTGCTTGAGGCCCAGCTCTATGACCAGCCTCCTGAAGAGCTCCCTGTCCTCCGCCCTGTCTATGCTCTCGGGCGGTGTTCCCAGGATGTTTACCCCCTCCTCCTTCAAGGGAAGGGCGAGTTTCAGAGGAGTCTGACCCCCGAACTGGAGCAGAACCCCCGTGGGCTTCTCTCTCTCGATTATGGCAAGGACGTGCTCCAGAACTATCGGTTCGAAGTATAGGCGGTCCGCCGTGTCGTAGTCGGTAGAAACCGTCTCGGGATTGCAATTCACCATAATAGTTTCGAACCCCTCCTCCTGGGATGCGAAGACGGCGTGAACGCAGGCGTAGTCGAACTCTATACCCTGACCTATCCTGTTGGGACCGCTCCCGAGTATAAGAACTTTCCCCTTCACTTCAAGGAACTTATTTTAAAGTAGCTCCTTACTCAGGAGCCTCTCCAGAAACTGGATATCCTCCTTGTAGGTTACCTTCACGTTCCAGTAAGACCCCATGACGACCCCTACCCTGTAGCCGTATCTCTCCAGGAGGCTCGCATCGTCGGTCCCGTAGAAACCCTCGTTCCTGGCCCTGAAGTGGCACTCCAAGAGAACCTTCCTTTTGAAAGCCTGAGGAGTTTGAGATAGCCAGATGTGGGTGCGGTCCACGGTTCTCAGGACCGTTTCGTTGGAGACCTCCTTTATGGTGTCCCTGGAGGGGACCGCCACTATCTTTCCGTCGAACTCTCCCAGGTTTGAGACCTCCCTGAACATCTCCTCCGTGGCCAGGGGCCTCGCCGCGTCGTGGATAACGACGATCTCCGCCTCCGTCTCGAGTATGCCGTTGAGGACCGAGTCCTGCCTTTCCTTCCCTCCCTCCACCTTCTTCACACCTTCGGGAACCGATACCCTTGAGAGGACATCCTTCGGGAGAACAAGGACAACCTCATCGAAGATCTTTAGTGCCTTCTCCACCGAATACATGAAGAGGGG